>NZ_JBBOBR010000001.1:3945000-4187500 GCF_038002165.1 Cytobacillus sp. FSL H8-0458
GAGTCAAAGTCCGGTGCCTTACCGCTTGGCTATAGCCCAATAATAAAATGGCGGTCCCGACGGGAATCGAACCCGCGATCTCCTGCGTGACAGGCAGGCATGTTAACCGCTACACCACGGGACCATCCACAAAAACCGTCGGAAATAAAAAAAGTGACCCGTACGGGATTCGAACCCGTGTTACCGCCGTGAAAGGGCGGTGTCTTAACCGCTTGACCAACGGGCCATTGTTAGAATTTTCTGGCGGAGAAGGAGGGATTTGAACCCTCGCGCCGCTTACGCGACCTACACCCTTAGCAGGGGCGCCTCTTCAGCCACTTGAGTACTTCCCCAAATATGGCTCCGCAGGCAGGATTCGAACCTGCGACCGTTCGGTTAACAGCCGAATGCTCTACCACTGAGCTACTGCGGAATAATAATAAACTTGATCGATAAAACAGTTAACATCTTATCGACTCTTCATATTATAAGGACACGGACTATAAAAGTCAAGCATGTTTTTATAAGTATTTATTAGCCGTTAATCCTGTATTGACCTGCGGCAATTATTAAATATAAAGCGTACCTATTCTCATGTCAATTCTTTTTTAAATACTAATTTTCCTCTGCATTTACCGCAAACGTATTTCTTCGTATCAACTTTTCTTTTTCTCTGAAAAGTTTGGCCGCATTCTTTGCACATATATACAAGAATCTTAGCAGATCTATTTGTTTTGGGACGATCAGGCAAGGCTGAACAAAATCGGGGTGCTCCCACTTTCTTCATTAGCATTTTGAAGTCCTGATCACGATGTTTATATCCTTTTCCTTCTAAGTGCAAATGATAATGACATAGCTCGTGCTTAATAATTCCCTCTAATTCTTCGGCGCCAAGCTGCTCATAATACTTTTTGTTTATTTCAACATGATGCGAATTCAGCATATATCTTCCGCCAGTGGATTTTAGGCGTGAATTAAAATATGCCTGGTGGCAAAAAGGCTTGCCGAAGCTTTCTAATGATATCTTTTCAACAAGTGTCTGAAGCTCCTGGTCATTCATCGCAATGTTTTTCCTCTCTTATCGTAAACATGACAACCTATTATAGCATACATTATATATACCTTTTACAGCTCTGAACTCGCCTTCAAGCCCAGGAAGCCATTATCAGATTCCAATTAACGGGAGGTAAACCTTATGCCTGTATGGTTTCAAAATCAAATCCAGCGTGCCTTTTATGAAAAAGACCGCTATCAGATCAAACTGCTGAATCAGTGCTGGTTTTTCTATAGAAAAAAACATTGCTCATAAATTTCCGGAGACCCTGAGGTCAATTCAGTTTAAGTCCCGCCGCACATTCATGACATATGCCGGAATGTCCTTAGTCCAGTGTGACTCATTCATTCCATCCATTATAAGCATAAGCCAAATCACGCTAGAAATAATGATTTCCGGTGTGATTTGGCTTATGACTCGAATGGGCTTTGAAGCTATTAATTTCTATTAATTAGAATGGCCAAGCATTGTTAAGGCGACTCTTCCCTTGTTTTTATCAACAGAGTCAACCCAGACTGTTACCACATCACCAACAGAAACGACGTCCAGCGGGTGTTTGACAAATTGGCGGCTGAGTTTGGATATATGAACAAGGCCATCCTGTTTGACTCCAATATCGACAAAGGCCCCGAAATCTACAACATTCCGCACTGTCCCCTGCAGTTCCATTCCTTCCTGCAGGTCTTCAAGCTTTAGAACTTCTTTTTTCAAAAGAGGCTTCGGCAGCTCATCACGCGGATCCCTCTCTGGTCTCATTAATGCGTCTATAATATCTTTCAGTGTCAGTTCGCCAATTTCAAGCTCCCGGGCTGTCTGGCTGATATCTATTCCTTTAAGTGCTTCTCTTAGCGATGGTGAACCAAGGTCATTTGATTTAAAGCCAAGATTAGCAAGCAATTTATTTACTTCTGCATATGTTTCCGGGTGGATTCCAGTCCGGTCCAGAGGTTCTTTTCCATCGATAATCCTCAGGAAGCCTATTGCCTGTTCATACGTTTTGGCACCAAGGCGCGGAATTTTTTTCAATTGCTTGCGGTCCGTGAATTTTCCTTCCTCATCCCGTTTTTTGATTATATTTACGGCAACTGTTTTTGACAGGCCGGCTACATGCTGCAGCAATGAAGATGAAGCTGTGTTTACATTGACGCCTACCTGGTTTACCGCAGTCTCTACAACAAAAGAAAGGGATTCTGACAGCTTTTTCTGGGATACGTCATGCTGATATTGGCCAACCCCAACTGACTTTGGATCAATCTTAACCAATTCTGCAAGAGGATCCTGGAGGCGTCGGGCGATTGATACAGCACTTCTTTCTTCCACCTGAAAATCAGGAAACTCTTCTCTGGCAAGATCCGAGGCAGAGTAGACGCTCGCCCCCGCTTCATTGACAATCAGGTAGAATATTTCCTCTTTCATGTCCTTTAATATATCTGCGATGAACTGTTCGGTTTCCCTTGAAGCGGTCCCATTGCCGACGGCAACCATTTTTACTTTGTAGGTTTTTAGAATTTGGATTACTTTCTCTCGAGCCTGATTCGTTTTGGAAACAGGCGGATGCGGATATATGACTCCGATATCAAGGACTTTTCCTGTTTCATCTACAACAGCCAGCTTGCAGCCTGTTCTGTAGGCAGGGTCTACCCCAAGCACGATCTTTCCCTTTAACGGGGGCTGAAGCAGCAGTTTTCTTAGATTTTCAGAAAAAATCATAATTGCCTGTTCTTCTGCTTTTTCAGTCAGCTCATTGCGTATTTCGCGTTCAATCGATGGCATGATCAGACGCTTGTAGCCATCATCAATGGCTTCCTTTACAATCGTGCATGCAGGAGAACGTTCATCCTTTACCCACTTTTTATATAAGTACTTTAAAATAAATTCGGTATTTGGCTTAATGTTAATCTTTAATACTTCCTCTTTTTCACCGCGGTTTAATGCAAGTGTGCGGTGCGGAACAATCTTGTTCACTGGTTCCTCATACTCGTAATACATTTCATAAACGCCTTTTTCGTCATTCTCTTTATTTCTCACAGAGGACTCAATGGTCCCCTTTTTGGCTGTTTCCATACGGATCCATTTTCTGCTCTCCGCTTCATCTGATACCCACTCTGCGATAATATCTTTTGCGCCAGCGATTGCTTCTTCCGGTGTGGTTACTTCCTTTTCATCAGATAAGAATTCTTTGGCTTTGGCAGCAGGGGCTTCATTTAGCGAAAAGGTGAGAAGCCACTCAGCAAATGGCTCCAGCCCTTTTTCTTTTGCAGCAGTTGCTTTTGTTCGGCGCTTTTGCTTATATGGCCGGTATAAGTCCTCTACTTCCTGCAGCTTCACCGCTTTGTCAATTTTGGCTTTTAGCTCTTCGGTCAATTTGCCTTGTTCTTCAATTAAGCGGACTACCTCTTCTTTACGCTGATTAAGGTTTTGTATGTATTGCCAGCGCTCCATGATATCGCGGATTTGAACTTCATCCAATGCGCCTGTCTGTTCCTTTCTGTATCGGGCAATAAATGGAACTGTGTTTCCTTCTTCCAGTAAGCTGATTGTGTTTTTTACTTGTTTGATGGCTATCGATAGTTCCCCAGCGATTAAATTTAGTATTTGATCTTGTCTATCCAATGTCTTTTCCAAGTTCATTCCTCCATCATAGAGTCTCAATATTCATTTTATCAAAAGAACAAACAAAAAGCTTACCCTGTCTAGAGTAAGCTTCCAAGTATGAAAGTAGCATCATCTGAAGTAGATGGATACTGCTTCTTTATATCTTCCGAGATAAGATCAATAGGGAGAAATGCTTTCAGCAAAGATTTAACCCCATGGATATTAAAGCCATCTGAGTATATCAAAAATTTAGACTCCGCTTCATACGTAAACCGCTGGGTATGAAACACCTGCGGCCTTCCTGACAGATATCCTGTTACAGGCAGGGGATAAGTGAGTTTTCCTGCAGATGAATAAAGGAAAAATCGAATATTCCCTACACAGCTGTATACAAATTCCCTGGAAGCAAAATGCACTTTAAACAGCGCGACTGCGGCTCCTCTTTTTTGCAAAAGAATTTCGTTGCAGAGCTTCATAAGCGTATCTACATCTTTCTCATGATGCTGCTCTACAACGGAAACAACAGCAGAAGAAGCCTCATACGCATATTCCCCGCTTCCAAGGCCATCTGCCAGTACACATACAAAGTATTCATCCGTTGCGGTAAAATAATATCCATCACCGCAGAAAGACTTGCCTTCTTTAGCTGTCTGGTGTGCAATCACTTCGATGTTATCTCTAACCAATTTGGTCATGAAAGGCACTCCGAGTTATTTGTTTCAGAGTGGATCGCTTCCTGAAGCTTTTTGATTGCACGGCGCTGAAGTCGTGAAACATGCATCTGGGAAATCCCCAGTTTATCTCCAGCTTCCTTTTGGCTCATATTCTCAAGATATGTGTATTGTATAATTAATTTCTCTCTCTCTGACAGGACATGCAGAACTTTTTCAAGCACCAGCATTTGGTTTACTTTTTCAAAGCCCTCGTCCACATTTCCGACGATATCTAAAAGGGTGACCGTTCCGCCATCAGAATCAGCTTCGATTGAATGGTCGACAGAAAGAGCCTGATAGCTTTTCCCCATTTCCATCGCTTCTAGCACTTCTTCTTCAGAAACCCCAAGCACATCGGCTATTTCGTCTACTCTAGGCGACCTATGAAGCTCTGTTGTAAGCTCTTCAACGGTAGCTTTAATTTTCGGACCCAATTCCTTTATGCGGCGCGGAACATGAACGCTCCAGGTTTTATCCCTTAAGAAGCGCTTAATTTCCCCGATAATGGTAGGCACAGCAAATGCCTCAAATGTTTTGCCGAAAGACTCATCATAGCGGCGGATAGCACCCAATAAGCCGATAATGCCTACCTGAACAATATCCTCATGATAGGATCTTCCTTTTGAGTACTTGCGCGCAATGGCTTCAACTAAATTCTGATATTGAAGAACCAGGGTATTTTGAGCATCTTCATCCTGGTGAAGCTGGTAGGCTTTGATTAAAGCATTTGTTTCTTCTTTGGATTTTTGATTAGGTTGAGATTGTTTTTGCATCCCTCTCCACCTGCTCTCCTTCTAGGTATTTGGTCATAAAGACCGTAACACCCTCTTTGTGATGAATTCTTACTTCATCCATCAATGTTTCAATCAGATATAGACCCAAGCCTCCTTCACGCAGAAATTCCACAGAATCTGTCTGGTCATATGGCCCAATGCCTTGTCTGGCAGATTGGAAATCAAAGCTATTTCCGCTGTCTGCGACCATTACCTCAAGCCGGTCAGTGTATAAACCGAACCCGATGACCACTTCACCTTGCTCATTCTGTTTGTATGCGTGTTGAACTGCATTGGTGCAAGCTTCACTTGTAGCGATCTTAAGATCTTCAATTTCTTCATATGCAAATCCCATTCTGCTGGCAATCCCCGATAACGTCAGGCGGATTACCCCGACAAACTCCGGCTTGGCCGGAATTTTCACCTCTATATAATCAAATGGCTCGTTCATTGTACTCCACCTTCAATCCCGCTGTTAATATCGATAATATCCGCCAGGCCTGTAATTTCGAAAAGTCTCTTTAAACGGTCCGATAAGCCAACAATCTGGAATTTGCCGTTATTGGCACGGACATTTTTAAATACACCAACAAATACGCCTAAGCCGGTACTATCCATATAAGAGACTTCAGATAGGTTGACCACCATTTCTACGCCTTCCTTTTCTGTTAAAGGAAAAAGCTCTTCACGGAGTTTAGGTGCTGTATACGCATCAATTTCTCCGCTTACCATTGCTTCAATTAGCATATCATTTTCTTTTACATCTATAGTAATATTCATAACTGACCCACCTCTTTACATGTCAACTGCTTTTTACTAGTTACCCGCTTTTAAAACTCATTAAACATTTCTTTTTAAAATAATTAAGGTAAAATCATCCCGCAATTGAAAATGCTGAAGTTTTTCAAGTTCTTTATATACGCTATTTACTATTTCCTGTGCATTTAAATGAATATATTTCTTGATTAATTCCAGCAATGATTCCTTTTCGATAAACCCTTCTTCTGTACGGCATTCAGTAACCCCGTCTGACATTAATATGATCATATCTCCGGGATTTACTCCTTTTTCGTACTGGCGGTATTTAGTTTTTTTATCAATACCGAGAAGGAGCCCCTTCGCAGTCAGCTCGGTGAATTGCTCAGTCCCGGCATTATAAAACAGTCCCGGCTCATGTCCTGCAGAACCATATGAAAACATATGGCTGTTTGTATCATATATTCCATAAAACATGGTAATGAACATCGTTAAATCTACGTTCTGTTCTACTACCCGATTAAGATTTTCAAGGACCGTTTTAGGGTCGTTGCGATTTTCAGGCACGCTGTCCATAGCATATTTAATCATGGACATACAAAGGGCTGCCGGAAGCCCTTTGCCGATTACATCAGCAATAGCGATGCTGATTGTGCTGTTTTCATCCTGAACAAAGTGGAAATAATCACCGTTCATATGCTTGGCAGGAACACTTATTGCGCCAATATCCAAGCCTTCAACAGAAGGAACCTGCGTCCCCAGCAGGGTTTGCTGAACGTTCGCAGCTATTTCCATTTCTGTCCTGAGTTCCTGCTGAATATGTTTTAAACTCTGATGTTCTCTATAGGCAAAACCATAGCCTATCATGACTTCCAGAAGGATATCAAAAGAATGGTGAACATATTCAGGCAAGTCCGGATAAAGTTCACCCATCAGACTTTTATGAACGCTGATAATCTCTTCAGGTGAGATTTTGTGCTCGATCGACTTCCTGCTGAACTTCTGGCCCTGATACAAGGCCTGTTCAGATTGTTCCTTAATATAATTCTCAAGAATATCCCGATACTTTGATTCCATCATTTCTCGGAAATCCATAACGCTTCCCCCTAACGAAGCCACTTAGTTGCTTTTATATCTGTACCGGTCCCGGGATTGGAGTCAATTAAGAACTCATCCATTAACCGCTTCACACCTGGCAGGCCGGCTCCTAATCCCCCTGATGTCGAATATCCATCTTCCATTACTTGGCGTAAATCATTGATTCCAGGGCCGCTGTCTACCGCAACTATACGCAATCCCGCTTTTCCGCCGTCGTATATTTTCTCAATACAGATTTGCCCTTGTCCGGCGTATAAGTAAATATTCCGGGCAAGCTCACTAATGGCTGTAGTGATTCTAGCCTGGTCAACTGTACCAAAACCAAGCTCTTTAGCAACATTCCGCCCAAGCTGGCGGGCTGCAACGATGTCCCATTCGTTTATGATTTTAACGCAGGATTGGTTTTCCATACAGTTACTCCCCCAATTCCTGTTGTAATTTCTCCAAACCTTTTTCTAGATCTAATGCAGTAAGGACATCATCTAACCCAATACCTAACTCAATAAGCGTAATTGCTACGGCAGGCTGTATCCCGGTTATGACTACTTTTGCACCCATCAGTTTGGACATATTTATTACGTCGCCTAGAACTTTAGCGATGAATGAATCAATAAAGTCAATGGATGTTAAATCGATCACGACTCCATTTGCGCTCGTCTCATGGATTTTATGGAGCAGATCCTCCTGAAACTGCAGAGCAGTCTGATCATCTAATTCCCACTGGATGGAGACTAATAGGCAATCGTTCAGCTTTAAAATTGGGATTCTCACTCTCATTCCACTCCCTCCACATTCACAATTTTGCGGCTGGTTAACTCAAGAGCCGCTTCTACTCCCTTTTTCAAGGTATTCTTTGTGGTGAACTGATTTAAATCAATTCCCAGGTTTACAATGGTCTGGGCAATCTCTGGGCGTATGCCTACGAGCATGCATTTCGCACCGACAAGTCTTACTGCATCTGCTGCCTGTATAATATGATGGGCTACCATCGTATCAACAACCGGCACACCCGTTATATCTATTAGGACCACTTCTGAACGGTGTTTAACCACTCCAGTTAAGAGGTTCTCCATAATCTGCTTCGCACGCTCGGTATCAATTGTACCTACAAGCGGCATGACCGTAATACCTTCAAATACAGGGATCAGCGGCGCAGATAGTTCCTGAAGGGCAATTTTTTGCAGGGACACTGTTCTTTCCCAAGTTGCCGAATACATATTTACCACTTCATTAACCATGGGAGTCATCCAGCCATCGAACTCGTAAATAACTTTCATCTGGTTTTCCTGGGTGACAATTCCGGCTTCCTGCATACCCTCAAATACAATCTTTCCGAATGTTTGAAGCCCTTTTGTCACAAAACTGAGCGGCCAGCCCAATCGCACAATTTTCTCAGAGAAATCACTCAATTTTGAAGTGAATTCCTCATTAGAGCTTTTTATATTTGAAATAATCAGGTCAATGAATTCCCGGCTTGTCCCGATAAATACCTGATCGGATACTACCTTTGTAACCCTTTCATCCGCATTTTCCTTTGTAGCCTCCAGCCAATGATTAAAAATAGAATCTTTATTATTTTGTATAAAATTCAATATTGTCGAATTCATTTGTTCCTCCCTATTTTATCATATATCTATTATTAGCCTTCCAATTCCCCTTTATTGTAAAGAAGCAAAAAAATCTTCCTGTTTCGTATATACCAATTAAATGATAACAATGAATGCCAGTCAAATGATACCTATAAGGTCTGCAATTAATAATTCCCATCTTTAGGTTAATTCGACAATTTCTTATGAAAACCCTTTTTCCAGTGGACTGATTTCCCATCAAACAGGAAGTTACCCCCAGCTGGAAACGGGTAAATTTACAAAACCAGACAATTTTATATATTAAATGACTTTCTTTTTTACCCTATTGAAAAAAAAGTAAACCTTTTTCGGCTGCAAAAAAAAATAAAAAACGCCCTTCAAAAGAGCGTTTGTTAAAATTCGATGAGGCCTAAGCTGATTTGCACGGCTTCATCCACTTTTTCCATCATTTCGTCATCGAGATGGGTTATTTTATCGGTTAAGCGTTGTTTATCAATTGTACGAATCTGTTCTAATAAGATGACCGAATCCCTTTCAAAACCATAACGCTTCGCATCAATTTCAACGTGAGTAGGCAGCTTTGCTTTTTGAATCTGAGCTGTGATTGCTGCAACAATTACTGTGGGACTAAACCGATTCCCGATGTCGTTTTGGATGACAAGCACTGGACGGACGCCGCCTTGTTCTGAACCAACAACTGGGGATAGGTCTGCAAAATAAACGTCACCACGTTTGACAATCAAAGGATTATCCTCCGCTAACTAGACGTTCAACTGTGTGTTCTGCCTCGTATTCCGCTTGAAATGCTTCAGATGCAATCGTCAAATTTATTTTCGCCATCTCCATGTAGCCTCGCCTCATGGACTCGCGAATTTGTCTCTTTTTGCGTTCTCGCAAATACATTTTGGTTGCTTGATAAATGAATTCACTCCGGTTAACGTTTTCCTGTTTAGCAAATCCGTCTAACTCGGTTAAAAGATGCTGCGGTAATTTCACCATTATCTCTGTTGTTGTGCTGGACTCAGACACAAACATACACCTCCACCATCACTACACACCATTTTTATATCTACCATTTTCAATATTACCATTAATAAAGCCCAATGCAAAGGGGATTTCTTAATTCTTCTGTATTATCGGCCAAAAAAATAGTATTTTATGCATGATTTCAGAAAAGCGGAAGCGCCTTCGGAACAATCCAAAACCGATTGTTCCTGCGAAGAATCATTCAAGGATGCCTTTCCTGTGTGCTCACCCCCGACAAGCACAAGACGAGTCCTGCAAGAAGGTGTTCTTTCCTTCTGGAAGGGATTGGCTTATGTCTCGAGTCCCAAGGAGCCGTAACTAGACAAGCTTGTGACCTCGAGGGGATAGGCGCTGAAGCTAGACAGTTAACTAACTTCAAAATTTATGATTTTTATCTTTTCAGAAAGCCGCCGCGCTTATAACATCCCTTTCTTCGGGCGGAAGCGCTTCTTAACAACAATTAATTTTTTTCAATTATAGCAGATAATTTATTCCCCCGATAATTTTACCATCTCTTTTATATATGCGCGGAACCCGGGAAGATACCATACAAGTAACTTCATAGTTGATGGTTTCAAGCTTTTCTGCGATTTCGTCAACCTGAATTTTTTCTTTCCCCTGCTCGCCGATCAGGGTTACCTTTGTTCCGACAGGCATTTCTTGAGGTATTTTAATCATACATTGATCCATGCATATCCTTCCAACAATTGGAACCCTCAATCCTTCAGAAAGTACCTCCTGTCCCTGAAGTTTTCGGATCCAGCCATCCGCATAGCCAATCGGCAATGTCGCAATCCATTCCTCTTCTTGTGCTTCATAAGTCGCACCATAACTGACTTTCTCTCCTTTATGAAGCTTTTTCACATGAACAATAGTGGTGTGAAGAGAAAAAGCCTCTTTCAGCTCGAATGGAAGTACAGACTTTATTTCCATGGATGGAGCCAGTCCATACATGCTGATCCCCATTCTGACAGCATTCAAATGCGCTTTTGGAAACCTGAGGCCAGCAGCACTGTTGCTGGTGTGGACATACTTCGGCAATACCTCGAGCCAGCCGATCATTTCTTCAAACCTGCTCAGCTGCGTTTCAAAATAGGCATTGTCCAATGAATCCGCGGTGGCGAAATGCGTAAATACCCCTTCAAGCAGAAAACGCTTGTCCTTTTTGATAACGCTCTCAATTCCCGCAAGCTCATCCCGGCTCCGAATCCCCAGGCGGCCCATTCCGGTATCAAGCTTTATATGAATATTCAGGGTTTCATCTTCTACATATACAGCTGCCTGTGACAGCCACTCCTGCTGAAAAACAGTGAGGGAGATTTTATTTGCTGCTGCCTCGCCTGCATGTTCCGGACGGCTCGCTCCCATAACTAAAATCGGCGCTTCAATTTTTTTCTTTCTCAATGCCATTGCCTCATCCAGAGTCGCAACCGCCAGGGAGGATGCGCCGGCTTCCAGTGCCGCCTTCGCTACAGCTGCATCTCCATGCCCATACCCATTTGCCTTAACAACCGCAATGATTTTTGTCCCTTCTTTTACATGTCTTTTCATTGACTCTACATTATATGAAATATGGTCCAGATTTATCTCTGCCCAAGTGTCACGATACATTTTTATCTGTTCATTCATCGATGTATTCACGTCCTTTAGCCATTGCTTTATACATGTCGATTATCAAACTCGGCAGATGGTTTGTCAAATGGATATTTTTTTGAACCTGGATTTACTTGAATGAGAAGGTTAAATCTGTGGTGGTGGATCCGGAAGCCCGGGCTTTCTTTGGACTCGGAATGCGTAAATTTGATGCGCTGGGTCTAAACCTTGGCTTACTTCGGACTCAGAAGGTGAAAATCTGTGGTGCTGAGTTCGAACCTTGGCCTACTTCGGACTCAGAATCCGTAAACCTGTGGACCCTGAGTCCAAACCTGAACCTTCTTCAGACTCAAAATGCCTAAATCCCACGCGCTGTGTCCGAACCCCGAACAAACTCAGACTCAGAATGCCAAATCCCATGCCCAGTGTCCGACCCCGTTCATCTTTCCACTCCAACACAAAAAACAGGCCCCATATGAGACCTGCTTTAGTCAATGATTTATTTCACCATTTCTCCTTGTACCGAGCGGGCAATATCGGACATTTCTTCAGGTGATAGATCGTTAGATGCGATCATATAATCCACGCCCTGGTAGGTCCAGGAGATGGTGTTGTCAGAAAGTGCACCAATGTTGAAGCCAAGGTCAACCGGTTCGCCTTTAACAGATGTAACGACGGATGATGTCGGCATGACAGCAGCCTTTTCCTGTACAAGCGTGAATGACTTTTCTCCATCATATGTCAATACAACGCGCTTGCGGTCTTCTGTTTTCATTTCCTGTTCATCAACCAGCTTTACATCTGCCATATCCATCTGCGGATATTTAACTGTGAATTCCTGATCCTCCACCTCTGCCATGACCGGCACTTCGAGCTGGGCGCCTGTCATATTCTTCTGCATGTCAAAGTCTTTCTTATCGAAGCTTGTATTGAACTTTACATTTGAAAATTCTACTGTTACAAGTGCATTTTTATCAGGATCCATAACCTTCACACTGACTGGGGATAAATCGGACTTCTTCAGTTTGATTTCCTGTACAGGAAGCATCTGATTATTTTGATAGCGTGTTTTTGTTTCAAACACATAATGCTCTTTTGTAGCGGAGAACTTAGCTTCTTTATCTTCCATAATGTCCTTGATTAATGATTCATATAAATAAGCCTGGCTGCTGTTCTGCGGCCAATCACTCTGGAAGCGGAAGCTTTTGTTCAGCGCAGGAGTGAGGACAAATACACCGTCATTGTTTCGCAGAATCATCTGGCTTTGTTCCTTTTGGGCGTTTTTTAAGTTTACCCGGTAAAAGTCCGGATCTTTATGCCACACTTCTATTTCATATGTCTGCGGGTCCGTTCCCATCTGCAGAGTCATTTTTGCCTCTGCCTTGTATCCCTTAACGTCTTCGAGCTTTTTATCAAGATCCTTTACAACATCCTCCTGTGTTTTAGAACCACAGGCAGACAATGCAAGAACAACCAAAAGCCCGGCAAGCAGCATGAACCACTTTTTCTTCATTCCTTCAGCCCCTTTGTCTCATTTCAGTGAGATTGGCCGAACTTCCGGCCTGTCTCTCCTATCGCATTATGAATATATGAGACAACCTTAAGGAATATGCTAGGAGGAATGACAAGCTTTT
Organism: Cytobacillus sp. FSL H8-0458; assembly: GCF_038002165.1. Classification (NCBI taxonomy): domain Bacteria; kingdom Bacillati; phylum Bacillota; class Bacilli; order Caryophanales; family Bacillaceae; genus Cytobacillus; species Cytobacillus sp. FSL H8-0458. The sequence goes on from NZ_JBBOBR010000001.1 coordinate 3,957,811, forward strand.
GAAATTCTTCCTGCAGTAAAAAGTCATTCTTTTTCTATAACCACCTGAGCCACAGCATACTCCCTGCTATGGGAAATCGACAAATGAATCCCATCTGTAAATGGCTTCGAAATAAACGGCTTACCCTTTTCATCCTTTTCAATTTCAATATCCTGAAAGGAAAGTTCTTCGCCAATTCCGGTTCCCCATGCCTTTGAAAAAGCTTCTTTCGCCGCAAATCTTCCGGCAAGAAACTCTGCGCGCCTTCTTTCCGGCAATTGCTGATAGCCATTCAGCTCTTTTGGCGTCAAAATCCGTTCAGGAAACCGCTCCTGTCTGGCAATAATTTTTCGTATCCGCTCCAGATCTGCAATATCAATCCCAATACCGGAAATCATCTCTCATCTTCCTTCTATTTATAATATTCGCTGCATAAAGAATACAGTAGAAGCAGGTTTATGTACACAAGATCCGCTGAATAAGTGTTATGGCATGCTGAGAAGCCGCTTTTCAGTCTATGATGTAGATATACGTTCAAACTATTTAAGCACGGAGGAGAGCCATGTTTACGAGAACGGAAAGCTTAAAGGAATTTATCCGCTACTACCCTGTTGTTTCTGCTATCATTTGTATCCATATTATCATCTATCTATTAACAGTCATTCCCCTTTTCCCAAATTCACTTATTTTTGAGAAGCTGGCTGGTGTCAATTTATATATTGTGGAGGGTGAATACTGGCGGCTGCTGAGCCCAATCATACTGCACAGCGGCTTCTCCCATGTTTTATTTAACAGCTTTTCACTCGTTTTATTCGGTCCTGTTCTGGAAAGGCTCATCGGGAAAACCAGATTCATTCTGCTTTATATCACCGCGGGGGCAGCCGCCAACATTGCTACACTAATCCTTGAACCATTAACGTATATTCACGCGGGAGCCAGCGGTGCGATCTTTGGCCTGTTCGGCTACTTTGCGGCAATCCTCGTCTTTCGAAAAGAACTTTTATCCAGGGAAAACTCACAAATCATCCTGACCATCACGATCATCGGGGTAATTATGACCTTCCTTCAGCCAAACATCAATGTGACGGCACATATATTCGGCCTGATTGCAGGCTTCCTTATTGGTGCAGCCTCTCTGGCCAAAGGCCGTACATCATCTTCATCCGGCAGCATAAGGTCAGGCGGACTTTCCGGCATCAGGCCTTCTTTAAAAGGAGTGCCTGCATCAAGGCTTGCTGTTTGGGGAGTCATCGTTATTTTAGCCATAGTGGGGTTTTTAACCAGATAATGGCGTCCACGGCTGGACAGTTAAACAAAAAAAGCGCTCACTGGCGCTTTTCTTTTTGCTTCAATCCGGTATAAGAATACCATTTATAAATAGCATAAACTTCTTTCCTGTCGAGATCCCGAACGGTTCCGCCTGTCCCGCCTGCCCCGGACATAGCTGCAGCTTCTATGGTAGCCAGACTGCGTTTTTTCTGAAAATAGCTTTCTTTCATGGAGAGGGACTGGATTCGATTTCTTCTCATAAAAACAGTTGTCCTCACTATTCCGCGATATCTGAGTGCAAGCTGCTGCGAGCTGATATCCCAGCCCGCATCCCTGTATTTGAGATGCGACCATCCCAGCGCAAGGATCAGCAGCACCAAAGAAAAGTATCCCCACGGCCTGAAAAAGAGGAGCGGCACAGCCACAAAAGGCAGTATCCACAGAAACCCTCTCCACAAATAGCGGTTGAGCGCTCTTTTCGGAGCTTTAAAGAAACCCGGCTGCAATTCATACTGTGGCAAGTGTGGTTTTAACAAACCGGCAATCCTAGTTTTTTTCACGATCGGCAGGATCATAAGGCGGGCGCTTTCATTGTCTTCAAGGGAACCCCCGGCACTTTCGATATAGACAGTTGCCAGGCCAAATGGCTGCCTAAGCAGGTTTTCCCTTATCTGAATAGCCTGTATGCGGTTCAGCGGGATCGTCATCTGCCGCTTTTCGAGCAAGCCTCTGGTGACAATCAATTCCTTCTCATTTTTTATTAAAGTAAAACCGGCGTATTTCAGCATGCTCCCAATAAGAGCGATCAGCCATGCCATTAGAAAAACGATGAATACCAGTACACTCACAAAGATCATCCCATTGGCAATAAACCCTTCGAGCCCGGCAAACACCTTTTCATAGGGAATGATTTCTTCAAATTGAAAAACAAAAGCAAAGACAGCTGAAATAACGACGCCTGCCCCGCCTGAAGTTGATGCCAGAAGGAACAGTTCGCCAGGCGTAATTTTATAAATCACTTCCCGGTTCTGCACGGCTGTTTCCATTTCTGAAGGATTATTTTTGGCAGCTGAAAATGCCTGCTGAATGAAATCGGCATCTTCTTTAGAAATAGCCGTCAATACCGCTTCTGCCTCACCCGCACCGCTTGAGCCCGCTGTCTCAACCTTCATTTTCACAAGTCCCAAGGGTCTTTGCAGCAAGCCTTCCGATAAGTCGAGACTTTGGATTCTTTCAAGCGGAATATATCTTTTCTTCCTTACAAGAACACCATACTCGATTCGAAGCTCGCCTTCCTCCAGTCTATAGGTATATCTCCACCAGGTAAGGATCCCGATTAACAAAACCGAGATTATGACCCCTATAGATAGGACAAGCTGAACAGTTTCCCCATTTCCTCCTCTGCTTCCAAAGACAACAAAAATAAGAAAAGGCACCAGCATTTCCTTAAGGTGTTTCAGGAAATTGACTGCCGCAGATATTGGGTGCAGCCGTTTCGGATTAGACATCATTTTCTGCAGCCCTTGCCAGCAGAGAAATGAAAAAGCGCAATTCCTCAGCTTCATCCACATCCAATGCCGGTATTTCATGAATCGTCGCAGCTGTCGAGATGGTGACGGTAGCCAGGCGATATTTACGCAATATCGGCCCTTGTCTGGTATCTACATGCTGCACCCGAATCATGGGAATAAGCGTCCTTTTTATCACAAATAGCCCATATTTAAGCTCTATTTCATTTTCCCGGACCTCATACCTCCATCTTTTCCACCTTAAAGCTGGGAAAGTCATAATGACCAGGTAAGCATAGGCGGAATAAAACATTAGAGAAGCTCCAATAATCCAAATAGGCCAATTTAACAGGATGGCAGCAGCAATAGCGCCCCCTGACAACACAAAAGGAAAAACAGAGTGGAGCGTGCCGGAGATTCTCCAGGCAAGCAGCCCCCTTGCCGGGATCCTTTTATGCGGCTCTGTAATCATGCAGTACCCCCCGCAATTCCATAAAATTAATAGCTGTTCAAAAACACCAAACTTTTTAGTGCTTTAAATCCGCTCTTTCACTTCTATAAGTATACATGACAAAAAAAAGAAGTGTCTCCCTTTTATGAAAAAAATGGGGGGTGCCAGTTATATTTTAAAGCTGGATGAATCAATAAAAGTCAGATTAGGGTTCATTTTCAAATCTTCAGCAAGCTTAAACAGGGCGCTGTCCTTCATCTTCGCTTCAATCATGCAATGAATCTCAGGCACTGACCCCTTAATGTTCTGCAGAAACTCCATGAACATATCAGCATCAATATAATCCGCATGCGCTCTGAAGTCTTTGTCTGATTTTGGGCTGGAAATATGCATTTTCACAGGCAGTTCAGAATGGTCCCATGTTGCTGCGACCCTTTCCCATTGCCCTATCCAGTCATCATTCTTGAAGTTGGCAAGGTGGTGATGGTAATCAAATACAAGCGGTATCCCAAGCTTTTCACAAAGGTAGAGCGTATCATCAAGTGTAAAGGTAGTATCGTCATTCTCGAGTATAATCATCTGCTGGATTCCGGAAGGCGTAAAGCCCCAATTATGGATAAATTGTTCGAGCGCTTTTTCTTTATCATCATATCCTCCGCCCACATGCAGGACACAGCGGTGAGCAGGATTCAGACGCATGCCTTTCAGCAGGGCTTCATGCATAGCCAGCGTTTTGATGGACATATTCAATGTGTCAACTTTCGGTGTATTAAGGAGCACAAAATGGTCAGGGTGAAAATCCACACGCATGGGATGTTCATCCAAAAAGTCGCCGATGCCGGACAGAATTTCTTTGAGTGGACGCATATACTTCCAATCAGAAAGTTCCTCATGATTAGCAAGCGGAATCAGTCGTGAGCTGAAGCGGAAAAAATGGATATCATGGGCTGTATTGTGCTTTAGCAGCCTCAGGCAATTCTCCAAATTTGAAACGGCAATTCGCTCCAGTCTTGCTATAGCCGCCTCCCGGTCTTTAAGACTTGAGAATTGTTTGAACGTCATCGTTTGCGATGGCGATGCATTTTTCAGATTCATACTCATCGCCACATACCCAAGGCGTACAATCGTCATGTCGATCACTCCCGTTCAGCATTTCTCTTAGTATGTACGGCGGCCGCAGAGAAATTGCATGTGTGGACGGCTCTTCAAATGCAGACCAAAAAAAGAGAGCAGAATTTCTGCTCTCCAAATTTCTTATCTATAGCTGTTGCTGTTTGAACGGTTGTTATTGTGGCTTGGACGTTTTCCAGTGTGGCCTTGGCGGGATTTGTATGATCCTTTTTGGCCGCCCTGTCTGCCTCTTCCATTGTATCCTCCGCGGCTGCGGTCATTTGGCTTTCTGTCGCGCTTAGATGGAAGCGGCTTTTCCTCTGTTAATTTAACAGGCGTAGTATCCGGTTCCTTTGTCAGCATCTTCAGCACTGCCTGAACAACTGTTGAAGCGTCCTTTTGTGCCAGAAGCTCATCTGCCGCTTCTTTATAGCTTTCAAGATTGTTTTCCTCGATGGTTTGCATGATTTTTTCCATTACAGCTTTTTGCTGGCCTTCAAGCGCCTCATCCAGTGTTGGAGCATCCATGCGTTCCATTTTTTTCTTGGTTGTACGTTCCACGACATGCAGGTACGATTTCTCGCGCGGATTGATGAATGTCATCGCAACACCCGTTTTTCCAGCACGTCCAGTACGGCCGATGCGGTGAACATAGCTTTCAGGGTCCTGAGGAATGTCAAAATTGTATACATGCGTGACGCCGGAAATGTCCAATCCGCGCGCCGCAACATCTGTTGCCACAAGGACGTCAATGCTTCCCTCTTTGAACTTCCTGAGAACAGAAATCCGTTTAGCCTGGCTTAAGTCACCATGGATTCCTTCAGCCATGTATCCGCGAAGATTTAAGGCTTCAGCCAGTTCATCAACACGGCGCTTTGTACGTCCGAATACGATCGCCAATTCCGGTGATTGAATATCCAGAAGTCTTGTCAGCACATCAAATTTATTTTTTTCATGAACTTCAACATAGAATTGTTCAATAGATGAAACAGTCATTTCCTTAGCTTTTACGCGGACAATCTGTGGGTCCTTCATAAAGCGTTCTGCCATTCTGCGGATTGGCGCAGGCATTGTAGCAGAGAAGAGCAGTGTTTGGCGCTCTTCAGGAATTTGAGCAAGAATCGCTTCAATATCGTCAATGAATCCCATGTTAAGCATTTCATCCGCTTCGTCAAGGATGGCCGTATGGACATGGTCCAAACGCAAAGTTTTGCGGTTGATGTGGTCCAGAATACGTCCCGGCGTTCCCACAATGATATGTGGTTTGTTCTTTAAAGCGCGGATTTGGCGGTTAATATCCTGGCCTCCATAAATGGAAAGGACTTTCGTTCTTTTTCCGTAGCCGATTTTATACAGTTCTTCCGATACTTGAATCGCCAGCTCACGTGTTGGGGCAATAACAATTCCCTGAATAAAATCTTTCGTGTTATCGATTTTATCGATCATCGGGATTCCGAATGCAGCCGTTTTTCCTGTTCCTGTCTGCGCCTGCCCGATCAGGTCTTTATTCTCCAAACTTAACGGAATGGTCTGTGTCTGAATAGGAGTCGCTTCTTCAAATCCCATTCGTTTCAGTGATTTCATTGTCTCCGGGCTAATGCCCAAGTCTTGAAACTTTGTCAATGTATTCATTCTCCTTCTAATCATAGAAAAATTTTGTCCCTGCAAACCTGCAGGCAGGAGTTCTCCTGAAAAATTGGCCTATGAGTCACTCTTCCGGACGATTATAAGAAATGTTATGGCACCCTGTAAGGAGCCTATTTACCGGCGTACCCGGCATCTAGATGCTGTAACTTCTCATTTTTATAAAAAGTGCGGTTATGTTTCGTTAAGAAGAGTCCCACTCACTATGAAACCCGCTTGAGGAAAGGATGAGGGTAAATTCTATCCAAATTGTTCACGGACAATCAGGTCTCTTAAGATAAGTGCATTTAAGCACTCATCTATTTATGGCCTTACTGAAGTATGCTTTTTCAGCAATACTTCTGTATTTAATGAAAAAAGACATTCTCCTGCTGGAGTATGTCCGGGTTCTCAAAAGAAGTTCCTGTTGGCACTTTGGTGTTTATATTACCATTTTCAAGTAAGCATTGCAAACGTGAAGGCTGGCTGAAAACCTTATCATTCAGGCTTTTTTTTGCAGAAAGCCAAGGATTTCCTTAAAGAGGCGGTCCCCTTCCCCGCAATGGCAGATAAGATGCTTTGAGTCTTTTATAAAAATTAATTTTTTGGCCGATGAACCAATATTATTATATAAATATCTGGCACTTCTCGGAGGCACAACTCCATCACTTTCACCCTGCGCAATTAATGTCGGCACTGTAATCTGATTTAAAATAGGCCTGATAGAAGCCACAAGCCTGCGGAATTGAAGTGTTGCCGTAATCGGTGTCGCACTAATTTTCCGCTTATATCTGACGAACATTTCATTGTCAGCCAGGTTCCCTCTGAAAGCATCTCTTACCATCTCTTTAATATCGAAGAATAGCTGCTTCGGGTTTACATAATAGGCAGCAGCACTGAGCAGAACCAATTTATCTACAGGGTAATGAACAGTTAAATAGCTGGCGATCAGGCCGCCCATTGAAAAACCGATGACATATACTTTCTCACAGCGGCTTATCAGCCTCTTCAGCTCTTCCTCTGCATGCTCAATCCACTTGTTGTAGGCGATTCCTTTAAGCTTTAACTCATCACCATGACCCGGCAATGTCGGCACGGAAATCTCCCAGTCTGTATGCTCTTTTAAATACTCTGCCAAAGGTTCTACTTCAAATGGAGCTCCTGTAAAACCATGTATGCACATGCAGCCAATCATTCACGAGTCACCGCCATTTTTTTTAAATTTAAGTACATTTTATTTTACACTTTTTCCTTTTCGCCATACTAATCAAACCTGTTGGAAAATAAAAATTACAACGGAGGAACTATTTAAGAATAACTTAAACCCCTGTTTCACGTGAAACAGGGGTTTATTTCCTATAAACAGATATATACATTTACCTGTTTTTCAAAATGATATTATTGAGAATCTTCATGCTGTATCAGTCCTGCTCCCCTTCTGTTGGGGTTAAAGGGTATCTAAGATATTATTGAAGAGCTGATACAACTTCTTCAAGCTTCATGCCACGGGATGCCTTGAACAGCACAATGGTTTCCTGGTCTACATGTTTCTTCAGTTCTTGGATCAGATCCTGTTTGTCAGTAAAGGCTTCCACCCGTTCATGAGGCAGGACTTCCTTCGCCCCCTTGGCGATAAATTCGCCAAGCTTGCCGAAAGTAAACACGTAATCAACCTTTTTTGCATCCACAGATTTTCCGATGGAATAATGGAAATCCTCTTCCTGAGGGCCAAGCTCCAGCATATCGCCAAGAACGAGAACTTTCTTTTTATAGCCAGGCAGATTGGCGACCAGTTCAATGGCTGCATTCATGGATGTCGGACTTGCATTATAGGCATCATTAATGATCTTCTCACCCATTTTTCCCTCGAGAAGCTCCATTCTCATATTCGTCAGCTTTAAGCTTGTAAAGCCTTCGTTCATCTTTTCGTACGGAACGCCGAAATGAGTTGCTGCAATCATCGCTGCCAGGGCATTGAGAACATTATGGGTGCCCAGCACAGGCAGATAAAATTTCTCGCTGGATCCATTGATCTCAAACGTGCTGCCGCTGTCATTCTGCTTGATATCCACCGGATACACATCGTTTTTCCCGGTTCTCCCAAAGGTTCTTAATGCAGCCGAACCATTGTAGGTTTTCAGCTTTTCGTCAAGAAGAGGCTCATCACCGTAATAAATAACCAGGCCATTTTCCTGAAGGCCATTTATGATCTCCAGCTTCGCTTCTGCAATTCCTTCTCTGGAACCTAAATCCTGCAGATGGGATTCGCCTATATTCGTAATGATCACGGCGTCCGGACGGGCAAGCTTCGTAAGAAAATCGATTTCTCCCCTTCCGCTCATTCCCATTTCCAGTACGGCGATCTCCGTATCTTCCTCAAGTGCCAGAATGGTTAAGGGCAGACCGATATGGTTGTTATAGTTGCCTTCCGTTTTTTGAACCTTATAGTTTAGTGACAGAAGGTTTGCGGTCATATCCTTGGTCGTTGTTTTGCCGTTGCTTCCTGTAATCCCTAAGACCTTTACCTTTAATTCATCACGATAGCTTCTCGCCAATTCCTGAAGAGCCGTCAGTGTATCTTCAACAATCAGGATTGGAAGATGCAGTGGAGGATTGGGAACATCCCTTTGCCAAAAGGCCGCGGCTGCCCCCTTTTCAATGGCATCTTCTACAAATCGGTGGCCATCCGAATTTTCCCCTTTGAAAGGAACAAATAAATTGCCCTTCCCGATTTTTCTGGAGTCAATGCTGACGCCCTGTATGGACGTATCATTAAAAGAAGATACGTCATTATCTACTTTAATCATCTGTGTAATTTCTTGAAGTGTTTTTTTAATCATATGGCGCCTCCTATTGGGCAAAATCAAAAGACAGCAGAGAATCCTGATTTTGCCAATTATGTATGAACAAAAGGAACACGACAAAAATGCCGTGTTTCCTTTAACAGTTATGCCCTTTTACATGGTGTGTTTGATGCTTTGTTTCTCAGCATGACGTTCGATGGCCAGATTGACAAGCTTTTCAATCAGCTGAGGATATTCCACTCCCGTATGCTTCCACAGAAGCGGGAACATGCTGAAAGGTGTAAAGCCCGGCATGGTATTGACTTCATTAATGTATAGCTTACCCTCTCTTGTTAAGAAGAAATCAGCCCGGACAAGACCTGAACAGTCAAGGGCTTTAAATGCCTTAATGGCCATGTCCCTCAGTTCATTGTACTCATTTTCGGAAATTTCAGCAGGAATGATTAATGCTGTGTCTCCATCCTCATATTTCGCTTTATAGTCATAGAATTCAACCTTCGGCACAATTTCACCGGCAACAGAGCATTCCGGATTATCATTGCCCAGCACGCCAGCTTCAATTTCTCTTGCAGTGACACCTTCTTCGATAATGATTTTACGGTCAAATTGGAAAGCTTCTTTAAATGCTCCCTCAAGCTCTGAGCGGTTCATGCACTTGCTGATGCCCACACTGGAACCCAGGTTGGCCGGTTTTACGAAACACGGGTAGCCGAGTTCTTTTTCCACTTTTTCATACGCTGCCTCTGTTTCATTTTCCCACTCACTGCGAATAAACCAGACATACTTCACCTGCGGCAGGCCTGCCTGTGCAAATATATTCTTCATGATGACCTTATCCATGCCCGCTGATGAAGCCAATACTCCATTCCCCACATATGGCAGGTTTAAGAGCTCAAGCAGCCCCTGAACTGTGCCGTCTTCCCCGTTCGGACCGTGAAGCAGCGGGAAGATGACATCAAATGGGCCTTTCTCCTGAGCATCCTGGAAAAGGGTCGGTGCCAACGCTGTTGGAGGAAGTGCTTCCCCCTGGGAGAATTCCAGCTCTTTTACATTGGAAACAGGACCTTGCAATTGAGGCCCCTTCACCCATCGGCCTTCTTCAGATATATAAATAGGATGAATTTCAAATTTCTCTAAATCCAATGCTTTAATGACAGCCATTGCAGTCTGCATAGAAACTTTATGCTCTGCAGATTTCCCGCCGTATAAAAGGCCAACCTTTGTTTTCATAAAAAGAACCTCCAATATTCAATCATGGACTAACCGGCTTCTAATGCCGCTTTTGTTTTTCTTAAGCTGATTTATATGTTCATTCAAGCTACTCTATATTGTAACACTTTCACATTTAAGATAGGGAGTGATTACCTGTTCAATTCTTCAGGAATTTTTTTCTGCACATACGCCCATATTTCTATATGTATGACAGAGCACTGAAAAAGGAAACTTCAACAAAATAATTTCCTTTTCTGGGATTAATTATTTCAGGAAAACGTTTACCTGCCTTCCATAGTGCAATACCCTTAATCTACTAGTAATAATCAGAGTTTTTTTATTATTAAAACAAAAGTTTTAGCTATTAACTTTTACAGCAAAACAGGATATAATCCTCCTATCAAAAACAATTGTATTCTTTAGGAGGACAAAAAACATGAAGTTCGGTTTGCTTCCCAGAATTATTGCAGCTATTGCATTGGGTATTTTAATAGGTTCTTTTTCTCCCCAATGGCTTATTCAGCTATTTGCTACTTTTAATGGTCTGTTCGGAAACTTTCTTGGTTTCGCGATTCCGTTAATTATTATCGGATTCATAGCGCCAGGAATCGGCAGCATGGGGAAAGGCGCAGGGAAACTGCTTGGGATTACAACCGGTTTTGCTTATGCTTCTACGATAACTGCCGGTTTAGTCGCCTATTTTTCTGCGACAGTGTTATATCCTGTCCTATTAAAAAACCAAAGCTTCAAAGAGTTTGAGAATCCTGAGGATGCTTTGCTTTCACCCTTTTTCCAGGTGGACATGCCTCCGGTAATGGGTGTCATGACGGCACTGCTGATTTCATTCACTCTAGGTCTGGGATTGGCTGCGATTAAAGGGAACACTCTGCAAAATGCGATGAATGATTTCCGTGATATTATTGAAAAACTTATTGAAAAGGTCATTATTCCTTTGCTTCCCGTCCATATTTTCGGGATCTTCGCCAATATGACGCAGGGCGGACAGGTTGGCGCCATTATTTCTGTATTTGCTAAAGTATTTGTCATGATTATTGCTCTTCATCTTTTATTTTTACTGCTTCAATATTCAGCGGCAGGCAGCCTGATGAAAGCCAATCCGCTAAGACTTATGAAAAATATGATGCCTGCTTACTTTACGGCGCTTGGAACCCAGTCATCCGCATCCACGATTCCTGTAACGCTTAAACAGGTTAAAAAGCTTGGTGCACGCGAAAAAGTTGCGGATTTCTCTGTACCATTACTGGCAACGATTCATCTTTCCGGAAGCACAATAACCATTGTGAGCTGTGCGATCGCCGTAATGATGCTGCAGGGTCAAACCACATCATTTGCAGAAATCCTGCCATTCATATTAATGCTTGGAATCACAATGATCGCGGCTCCAGGTGTACCTGGAGGAGCTGTCATGGCCGCATTGGGTCTGCTTGAAAGCATGCTCGGATTCAACGAAACCATGCTTGCGCTAATGATTGCCCTATACCTTGCCCAGGATAGCTTCGGAACTGCGTGCAATGTAACTGGTGACGGTGCATTGACCCTGTTGTCTGATAAGGCAAGCGGCAAAGAGAAGAAGCTCAAGCCTCAAACGGCTGTGAAAGCTGGCTGATTGAAAAAAGATGTCCCTGTTGGGGCATCTTTTTTTATTTTCAATGACAAAAAACGCCACAGTCCAAGCAGACTGTGGCAGTGAATTACAATTGTTTAATGGCCCGATAGGTTTGCGCCGTCTTTACGGTGAACCCCTAAACGGTTAATCAAATTCGAGCTTGATGCGTTTAATCCAGTCAGGCGGACTAAAGTTCCATGATCTCGAGGTTTCAGCACTATTTATCTATCGCAGCGACACCTGAGTCATCCCAGACATGCGCCTGTGTAGTGGACTTTCACCACCTAGATAGTTGCCATGCCTGGCACACACAAAAAAAATGACCCTGAAACAGAGTCATCTATTATCCGATAGGCGAACAAATCTCAATATAATGCCCATCCGGATCTTGCACGTATGCCACTTTCTGCCCCCAAGGCTTTTCAACAGGCTCGAGCAGGACAGGCACTCCTGCAGCCTTCAGCTTTTCAACAGCCGCTTCTACCTCTTCCGTGACAAAGCCCAGCTCGAATGTCTGCTCCTTCCTCACTCCATCCGGTATCGGCAGCCCGGTGACTTCCCGTCCGCCTTCTCTCGTATTGAAGGAAAGAATGGTGCTGCCTGTATCATACTCGATGTAAGTTCCAAATTCATTTCTCAGCTTCAGGCCCAGCAATTCACCATAAAAATGCTTCGTTCTTTCCAGGCTCTCCGCATATAAAATGACATAACCCAGCTTCAATTCCATTACGTTCACCTCTTCAAAGTTTCTTTACATGATATGATTTCAATATAGGAGGTATTTTCTCCTTTTAGACTCTGGAATCATTTTTAAAAGGTGCAGTAATTAGAAAGAAATTGAGCAGCTTTTTTCATAATTTTATATTCAATAAATGAAAATAACAGCCTGCCATCTTCCTGATCTCTTCCGATTTCTTCTCAGGAAATACCGCGATAAAGCAAGTGGATGGACCTGCTGATTTTTCCAGGTCCAATTCTGATTCAAGATTCTCAACCTCAAACTTCCTATTGGAGAACAGCCCGTTCAGCTCGTTCAGAATGCCCTTTGAACCTATAGGAAGCGTCTTAATTTCTTCAATGGAGTTGATGATTTTAAAAAGTTTCAAGGGTGCTGCCTCCGCCTCCCTCTCAATCAGCTCCTGGCCAACCAAAGGGAAACCGATCACCGCTATCCTTGTATCATCTGTATACGTTAGGGTATCAGCGGGAAACTCTCCCTTCCTTTTGCCAAGTACAGATAAGCCTACCGCAGATTGAAGCAGGTTAAAGTTGCTTTCTGTACTGCCCGTTATTTGCAGTTCCGTAAGGCCTAATTCATCAGCCCCCTTTTTAATGCCCCGTATAAGCTGGTCCCAGGCATCATCTCCGCAGAAATTCTGAATGGCAGCAGCAAATGGCTGAGCACCTGATGACAAGCATTCCATGACAGCGACACGGAAGGAATAGTACGAAACGGTCTCGTAAGGAACCTGGACAGCATCCTGCTCTTTCTCGCCGATTGCTCCGCTGTTATCACTGGCTACCACAATGGTTTCTTCAGCATTAAAAGGGAAATTCAGGACATCCCTCACTGCTCAGCACCCGCTTTGGTCATAGCCGGGCCCACAAGCTTGACAAGTCTTGGAATCGCTATATAAGCAATAACAGCATTAATCACAGAACCTATAAAAAGGGAAGGCACAATCGCCAGGTAAAAGGCTTGACCCATTAAAAAGATAAACGGAAGCGGGGCTGCAAAGGCATTGCCGAGCACAAAAAGAATTCCTGCCAGAAAGTAGCGGCCTCTCTGGTACAATGAGCTGAAAACAAAGGCTAGAAATGCCATTTCAACAGCAATCAGGAGATGTAGGGGACCTAAAGGCAAGCCGCCCAATAATGCTGACAGCAGATGCCCGATGGCAGCAACGGCCGCTCCGCCATAGCCGCCAAGCAGCACGGCTGCGAGCAATGCAGGAAATGCATCCAGTGCTACGCTTCCGATAACGGCAGGAACTTTAATCGCTGCACCGATTGCTGTCAGTGCAATCAGCATGGCGGCCATGCCCAGTCGCATGCTTTTCATTACTTATCCTCCTTGCGCTTTCCTTCACGGAATACATTCGCACTGCGCACATATTCCACATCCTTCTGGTTCAGACGGAAATTAATCACTCTTGCCAGGGCAAAAAAGTAATCAGATAAGCGATTCAGGAATTTCAGTGCCACTGCGGAGGTTTCCGGATCCGCTTTTTTTAGTGAGACCACAAGACGCTCCGCTCTCCGGGTTACTGTCCTGGCAATATGAATGGATGCAGATGCAGGTGCTCCCCCAGGCAGAATAAACCTTTCAAGCTTTGGCGCTTCTTCAATCAATCTATCAATCTTAGTCTCCAAATAATCAACAGAATCCTTCGTTAATTTAAGCTCCCGCTTTTTCGTAACATTTGCAAGGTCGCCGCCACAGTCAAAAAGCTCATGCTGAATCTTCTCCAGATCCTCCAGGACATCCTGAAAAATGGCCGGATCCAGTTGTGTCATAGCCTGCCCGACAAAACAGTTGACTTCATCCACTGTTCCGTATGCTTCAACCCTTACATCATCCTTCTCCACTCTGCCCCCGATAATGCTTGTTTTTCCCTCATCGCCAGTTCGTGTATAAAGTTTCATCAGCAATTCCCCATTTCATTTTATTTTTTGATTGATGCCATACCAAATCAAATCGACTCTATCTGCAGCAGCAGCGGCATCCTGAAAGGCCCATCCTGAAGCATCCCGCCACTTTCGGTCAAGCGCCTCCATCGGAACAATCCCTTTTGAAATATCAGATCCGATTAGAACAACTTTCCGGTTAACCTCTGCTTTTTCCCATTGGAGCCACTTTTCCAGCCTCTCCTGCCACTTTTCCCGAATCTCTTCAAACTCCAGTGCTTGTGACCACTCCCGAATCATTAGCTCAATTCCCTCAAAGACAATCAGGTTTCGATCCAGATCGCCGGCCGACTCACCATGATAAGCTGATATCCATTTATGGGGAGTATCATCCAATTGATAAAATCCCTTCACCCATTCGGATTTCCCGTTAAACCTGCCTCCTGTAATGAAGTGCATCGTTCTCCCCTCCTAAACGCTTTCCGTGTCCATTTAAGCTCATAGCCTCTTCCAAACGGAACCTGCCATTCCCAGAATTCCTTTTGCTCCGGTGCATACTTTCCAAGAAGGTACCTTATGACTCCGCCATGTGTAATAACAGCAGCATCACGAATATCTTTCCGAAGCAATTGATCGGTTAAATTTTGCCACCCTTTATCCACTCTTGCTGTAAATGCTGCAAAAGATTCCCCTCCAGGCAGCACTCCTGAGAAAGGGTCTTCCAGCCATTTTTGATATGCAGGGTTATCCTTCAGCTCTTGATATGTCCTGCCTTCCCACTCGCCAAAATGCATTTCTCTCCATTCGGGACAAGATTCAATAGAATGATCCGGGAAAAGAATTGCTGCGGTCTTCATACATCTGCCTAAATCACTTGCAAAAACTCTTCTGTAGCCTTGAGCTGCCGCGGAAAGGTTATCCAAGTATGCCGGACACAGAGGAGAATCTGTCCAGCCCAGATAAGCATGGGACTTATTGGCTTCTGTCAGCCCATGACGAAATAATGCAACAGCCACAGTATCATCCATAAAAGCACCTCCGTCCCTTCCACACTGGCCCCAAGTACATCCCCTGTCATTCCGCCAAACCAGGCAATGACTTTCCTAGATAAGAATGCGAATAACAATATTGAAAAAAGAACCATGAAAAGAAACCCAACAATAGCCGGGTAACCAGCCAGCCACGCAGCTGCCGCGATCCCCAGAAGGAAGACAGGGTAAATAGACAGGGTGGTTTTAGAAGCAGCCTGCTGAAATAATGAGCCCAGCCCTTCTTTTTTGGCTGCCTTAACGTTTATCAGCAATACCCCCATTACCATCTTGCTTAAAAATGGAATCACCGCGATTAAAAAATAGGAAGATGGATTTGATAAAAGCACAATTTCATAGATAAATAGAAATCGGGCACCCAGCAGGACAATAACAGACAGCACCCCGAACGCGCCCACCCGGGGATCACTCATGATTTCAAGCCGCTTCTCCTGATCGCGATAGGAGTAGAACGCATCGCTCGCATCCATCCACCCATCGAGATGGATCCCGCCAGTCAGCAAAATGCCGGCCAGCCAGACGGCAAAGGCCGCTGCCAATAGAGAAAAAGGAGTCCATTCAAGAAAAGCATAGAGTATAGATGCATATATCCCACCCTGGATGAGGCCGGCTATAGGGAAGGTTCTGATTGCCTTCTCCAGATGAGGCTTATCCATGGGCAGGGATATCGGAATGGGAATGCTTGTGAAAAATTGAAGATTGATCAATAATCCTTTAAGCCATTTCATTCTGTTTTCTCCAGCTAAAGACAATTTCCTTTAATTTTTTCCAATCAAGATGCTGCATCATATTTTCCGCCAGTTCGTTGTATTTCCTATCCTTCAGGGCTTTTATTCGGACAGGCTCCTTACTTGGAATGCCTTTTTGTTTGCGCAGGGAATTAAGCCACGCACCCCTCCATTCATCATTATGGAAGATGTGGTGCATATAAGTCCCTACCAGACGGCCATCATTCCCATAAAATCCATCTTCTTCGCCATTTTGAAGCAGCAGAAGGCGATTGCCATCAAAATCATTTTCAAGAACTGTTTCACCTAAATGGATTTCATATCCATCCAAGATCTCTTTTACGGGAAGGTTCGTGCTTGAATGCAGACTGCCCTTCACTTGCACGGTCTTCTTACGTTCATGAAAAATGGTGTCTGCCGGTATCAAATTTAAGCCTTTTTCCTTTTCATTAGGATTTCCGGTATCAGAACCCGCCATATCGATTAATCTCCTGCCGAGCATCTGGTATCCTCCGCAAATGCCGGCAATTGAACCTCCAGCGGCAGCATAGCGCACAATCCAATCCGCCAGACCTTTTTCCTTGAAATAGCGCAAGTCTCGAATCGTGCTCTTTGTGCCGGGAATGATCACCGCATCAGGCGAGCCAGCCTCCGATAGATGTCTTACCCACCTAATGTTCACGTCATCTTCATAGTAAAACGGATCGATGTCACTGAAGTTTGAAATAAATGGCGGCCGCAGCACTGCA
The DNA here is from genome assembly GCF_038002165.1 of Cytobacillus sp. FSL H8-0458. Classification (NCBI taxonomy): domain Bacteria; kingdom Bacillati; phylum Bacillota; class Bacilli; order Caryophanales; family Bacillaceae; genus Cytobacillus; species Cytobacillus sp. FSL H8-0458. The sequence continues at coordinate 3,974,548 of NZ_JBBOBR010000001.1, forward strand.
ATATCCAGAATACCCTCTCCAGCTCTTGGAACAGCAGCCTGAATGGATAGGGAATCCTCTGCATCGATCATATGGTCTTCCAAGTAAGGCAGAACGCCAAGGACAGGGACGCCCGTCTTTTCCTCGATCCAGCGGATGCCATCCTCAAACAGCGTGATATCTCCGCGGAATTTATTAATGATAATGCCCGCAACCCGCTGTCTTTCCTGTTTGGTGAAAAGCTCCAGAGTTCCAACAATACTGGCAAAAACACCGCCCCTGTCAATATCAGCAACCAGGATTACTGGCACATCCGCCATTTCGGCGACTTTCATATTCACAAGCTCTTTATCTTTTAAATTAATTTCAACAGGGCTGCCAGCTCCTTCGATCACAAGCAGCTCGTATTGAGCATCAAGCAGACTCAGTGCCTCTTTGATGGTTTCAAGCCCTTTTTCATAAAAGGATTCCCGATAGCTTCTTCCTGATAGGGAGTTGACTGCTTTTCCCAGGAGAATGACCTCAGCATTCTGAGCGGATTGAGGCTTAAGGAGGATGGGATTCATCCAGACAGCAGCTTCAGTTCTTGCCGCTTCAGCCTGAATGCCCTGTGCCCTGCCGATTTCATTTCCATCCTTTGTCACGTATGAATTATTGGACATATTCTGGGATTTAAAAGGAGCCGTGCGGAAACCTTCATTGGAGAATGCCCGGCAAAGAGCCGTAGCAATCAGGCTTTTACCGGCATCGGATGAAGTCCCCTGAATCATGATCCCTTTCATGCCGGTTCTCCTTTCATTTGTATGGGGATGCCTGCTTCAACAAGATAGGCTTCATCAGCCATCTTTACGATTTCCCTGTGGAGCATCCCCAATATTCTCGCATATGTAAATACCAATTCGTTTTCGCCAATTGGCTCATTCAAGACTTCATTGCTGACTACGATAAAGGACCTGCACTTTAGGCGGATTTCATGGATGGCCCTGAGAATATCTGATGAAAGTTTTTCCTGGAATTCTCTGGTCCGCCAGCCATCCTCCGCTCTAAAAAGCTCATTATTCAAGAGAGTGGTCAAGCAATCGAATAGAATAATATCCTGATTGCTAAAGTTTCCCGAGATCTCTTCAAGTGCGGAAGGCTTCTCCCAGGTTGTCCAGCCCAAGCCGCTCTTTTCCCGGTCATTCTGGTGCCTCCGAATCCGTGCCTTCATCTCGGAATCGTATACTTTTCCGGCAGCAATGTAATGAAGCTTTCCGTCTGTTTTTTCTGCCAGCCCGGCTGCAGTCCTCTCCGCAAATGAGCTTTTTCCGCTTCGCACGCCCCCCGTGATAAAAATCAGCGATCCTTCCGCCATTGCTGCATCGCCTCCATCAGTACATCGTTGTCTTTGGGCCCTTTAATCGCAAAGCGTAGCCATTTCCCTTCCAGGCCAGGGAAATTCATTGTATGCCTCGGAATAACTCCTTTTTCAAGCAAAAATCGAAATAGAGGCAGCTGCACATCAATGCTCGGATCTCTTAACAAATAGAAATTAACTGAAGAAGGAGAAATCTCAAAATCCAATTGCTGATAAAATTGAACAAGCCTAGCCCTCTCCTGCCGGATCAAATTCTTTGTCAGCCTGACATGCTCTTTACTGTCCAGACACCATTCACCTGCTTTTAATGCAAGAGCATTCACGCTCCAGTGCGGTTTCAGCGCATTTGCTCTTTCAATTAACCGCTCACTTGCCATCATGTATCCAAGACGCAGGCCTGGTATCGAAAACATCTTTGTCATGGAGCGCAGCACCACAACATTTGAATCCTTTCCTATGAAAGGAACGATAGATTGATAGTCGCAGGCAAAGTCATAAAAAGCTTCATCCATAATAAGGAGGCAGCTATGGATATGACACTTCTTAATCAATTCCTCTACAATGGCAGATGGGTAAAAAATACCTGTCGGGTTATTTGGGTTGCAGAAGAAAACAACATCAGCGGCTTTTAGCTTTTCAGATAGCGCTTCCAAATTAAGATCCCAGTCGCCGGGCACCAGCTGATGATAGGAGACTGTACATTGATTAACGCGGCAGGCCTCTTCATATTCCGAAAAGGCCGGCTGAATAATCAGCGCCCTTTTTCCGGCTATCATCCGGCCAATCAGGGTAATCAGCTCGGCGCCTCCATTTCCGACCAGAATCTGTGATTCTTTTATTCCCTCTGCAGCCGCTAATTTGCTTTTCAATAAGGAAGAGTGGGGATCCGGATAGTCGCTAATATATTGGAATAGGCTTCCCCACCTCTCTTTTAATTCATGGGGAGGCCCAAGTGGATTGATATTGGCACTGAAATCAATCCGCTCCTCAGGCATTTGCTTATCCATCGCTTCATATAAATATTGCGGATTAGATCCATGTGAAGGCCAATTCAAGGAACATCCCTCCTGTCCATAATAAAAGCAAGAATAAGAAAACCGTCTTGTTCATGATCGAAATGGTTTTTATGATATGTTCTTTTTCAAGCAGCACCATTGGCTTTCCCATCGTTGCACGGTTTGAGATTACACCTTTATAAAAATTGATTCCTCCCAGCTGAATTCCCAGAAGGGCTGCAACAGCTGCTTCGCCCCAGCCGCTATTTGGGCTCGGGTGCATTGGTGCATCTCTTAATAGAACTCCCCATGCTTCTCCATATGGAGAATGTTCCGGCTTTTGTGTGAGCATGATGCAAACCGATGTCAGCCGGCTTGGGATCCAGTTTGCGATATCATCCACCTTGGCTGATGCCCATCCAAAATCCATATATCTATCATTTCTATGGCCAACCATCGAATCACATGTATTAATGGCCCGGTAGATAAGAGCCAGCGGTGCACCGCCAATCAGGGCCCAAAATAATGGAGCAGTAATGCCATCACTTGTGTTTTCCGCCACTGTCTCCACGGCAGCCCGGACAATGCCTGGTTCATCCAGCCGATCTGTATCCCTGCCGACAATGTAAGAAAGCTTTACTCTTGCTGTTTCCATATCACCTTTTGCCAGAGGCTCATATACCTCCAGAGCTGCCTCTTTTAAACTCTTTTGAGCAATGGCTGTGAATATAAGAATTCCTTCTGCCAGGATGCCCGCGATCGGATGAATTTCATAGAAGAGCCGGGTAATGAAAAAGGTGATGCCGCCTGCTGCCAGCAGTACGATCAATAGCATGAGGCTCCCTTTTAATTTTCTAAAGCGGCCTTTATTCAGAGCTTGTTCAAGTTTATGTATCAGGGCACCCATCCACCTGACTGGATGCGGCCAGTTTGGCGGATCACCTATCAGCTTATCCAGTAACCAGGCAAAGGTTAGCGCGAACAGGTGATATAAAATCATCTTTTTATCCTGCTTTGCGATTTTTTTATAGCCTCAACGGTACATTCGTAGACACCCTTGCCAATCACTTTGCCAAGCGGTGTAATGGTACCCGCATACTCCAGGTTTTCTCCCTGCTGTGCGGCGGCAATCAAAATACTGTCAGTTGATGTTCCGGTCGCTATCGTCCCTGTGACGGCATCTATAACTTCCTGATCATATAGTGCTCTGGTCTTGGCCTCGGTTGCGGTCATAATGGATTGGATAAAGGCTTCCTCTGTCAGATGGCCATTAACGAAAATCCATGTATTGATTGTACCTGGAGTAAGATGATAAGAATGCTCTTCACTTTTCGAGGCATCAACAGCATTGCCGACACCAGCTGTCACGACCACATACACAGAGAATGTATCTTCTTCATAAAATTGGCTGCTGTAATCCTCAATATATACAGCGGTCATCATCCCCACAGTTTCCCCGGGTTCAAAGCCGATTTCCCGGACAAATTCCGCCATCTCTGCCCGATGATCACTGCAGTCATAATTCTTGCTCACATGCCGGTTAAGAAAAATCCGATTCCAGCCAGTCCCCGATCCGGTTACACCTGAAGACATGGTTTTAAGCGGAAATGGCGAGCGAAGGACCAGCAAGTCTTCCTTTACCTCCAGGCTGGCTGGATCGATCCGCTTCTCTAATTGGCTTTCCGCCTTTGAGCGTTCAGGCACCAGCAACATCTGAGGGGCCGCCACTCTTGGATGCGGCAGCTTCTCGATCTTCGTCCTGTAAACCTCCCGTATCCGCCCTTCTTTTAAAACCTCATTAGGAACATGGTTAATATTGACTTCGCCATTCTCCAGCAGCAATAGGCGGTCACAGTACAGGCCGGCCAGATTCAAATCATGGAAAATGGAAATGACCGTCAGTCCGCAGTCCTTTGACCATACAGAAAGGAGATCTAGCAATTCTTTTTGATAGGATAAATCAAGATGGTTCGTCGGCTCATCCAGCAATAGAATTTCCGGCTCCTGGGCAAGGGCCTGGGCTAAAAACACCCTCTGTCTTTCGCCGCCGGATAATTGCTGAATATCATCATCCTGAAATCGGGAGATGCCCGTCTGCTCCATAACCCGTTTTACCGCTTCTTCATCTTTACCGGACCAGCTCTGGAACCAGCCCTTTTGATGAGCATACCGGCCAAGGGAAACTGTTTCCTTTACGGTATATGAAAAGGCCTGAGAGGAATGCTGGGGCAGAACAGCAATGATTTTCGCCAGTTCTTTGGGTGTATACTGTGAAAGGTTCTTACCTTTAATCCGTATTTCACCTGACTTATAAGGCAAAATGCCGCTCAGCATCTTGAGAATCGTGGTCTTGCCGCTTCCATTCGGCCCCAATATCCCGAAAAGCTCCCCTTTTTCTACTTCAAAGCTGATATTTTTAACAACCGGCGCACCGGCATATCCGCCAGTAACCTGATTAACGCTAAGCATGATTAACCACTTCTTTCTGAACTAAGATATGCCTTCGGAACAAGGTGAAACCGCTTGTTCCTGCGAAGAAAATCCGCGGAAGCCTTCCCCTTGAATGGGTGGACACTTATGCTGGACAGTTATCGAAGTTCAAAGTTTATTCTTTCTTTTAATTAAAATAATGGCAAACGCAGGTGCACCAATGATCGCTGTAATCACGCCGATTGGAAGCTCGGTAGGTGCAATGATCGTCCGTGAAACCAGATCGGCAATAATAAGAAAACCTGCACCCATAAGAATCGATAAGGGCAATAGGTGCCTATGATCCGGCCCCCATAACAGCCTGGTCAGATGAGGGATCACAAGGCCGACAAATCCTATCGTTCCAGACACAGCTACAGCCGCACCAGTTAAGATGGAGCCAGCTACCAGAACCATCATCTTTCTCTTCTGAACGTCCACCCCTATATGCTGGGCCTTTTCTTCCCCAAAGCTCATAGCATTCAGCTCTTTACTGTTCACTAACAGAAGGATGGCACCAATTACAAAAAACGGAAGGATAATGTTAATATACGCCCAGCCTCTCATGGATACACTGCCAAGAAGCCATCCAATAATCTGTCTAAGCTCCTCACCGGTCAGGGCAATCATCAGAGAAATTAGAGCGCCAAGAAAAGAACTGAAGATAATGCCCGTTAAAATAATCGTTTCCACTTTCATGGATCTTTCAATTTTTCTGGCAAATAGCAGAACGGCAAAAATGGTTAAAAAGGAAAATAAGATGCTGAATAAAGGCAGTGTAAACATTCCTGCAAACGGAATGGATAATCCCAGGAACAATGTTAAAACAGCACCGAGTGAAGCCCCGGAAGAAACTCCAATGGTATATGGATCTGCCAGCGGGTTTCTTAATAAACCTTGAAAGGCGGCTCCCGCAATTGCAAGAGACGCCCCTACTAAGCCAGCCAGCAAAACGCGCGGCAGGCGAATGTTCATAATGATATTTGCATGCATAGCATCCGTGTTTCCCAATGAAATAAAAGGGAAAATCTCAGCGCTTATTACTCTGATAATAGTGATGGGGTGAACAGACACTGTACCAATTGAAATCCCCATCAGCATAGCACAGAACAGGAAAGCTGCTGCTGTTAGATAAGCCAGAAATTTATTATTTAAATACGTCCGGATATACTGCTTTTGCAAGTTCCTCGACTCCTTCAATAATACGAGGGCCAGAGCGGGTTACCATATCGGAATCAACATCGGCAACCTGCTTATTTTTCACTGCTGTTATATCCTGCCAGCCATCCCTTTTCATTACATCGCCAGCAGCATCTTCAGTGTAATAGCCATGAGTTGTGATGATTACATCCGGATTCCGTTCGATAATCGCTTCCGGATCCATTTTCGGCCATCCTTCTTCCGTAATGATATTTTCTGCATTAATCGCACTTAGCATTTCGTCCATAAAGGTTTCTGCACCAGCTGTATAGATTTCAGGAGCTGGTGAAACTTCCACGAATACCGATTTGCGGTCTTCTTCTTTTATATCCTGAGCTTTTGTCTTAATTTCCTCAAGCTTGCTCTTCATATCTGAAATGAGCTGCTCTGCTTTATCTTTCTCCCCTGCTGCGGTTCCAACCATTACAATGGATTCAAAAACCTGGTCAAAGCTCTTCGCATCATTGACAACAAGGACGGTCACGCCTGCATCCCTTAATTGCTGAAGGCCTGCTTCGGAATTATGTGCGCTCGACGCGTGAGCAAGGACAAGATCCGGGTTTAAAGAAATAATTTTCTCGACATTAAATTCCATGCCGCCAATCTTTTCTTTTTCTGTGGCTTCGGGCGGGTAGTTATCAAAATCGGAGACTCCGACTACCTCTTCTCCAAGCCCCAATTCAAAAGCAATTTCTGTGTTGCTTGGAATCATGGAAACGATTCTTTCTGGCTTGGATTCGATAACGATTTCATTATCAAGGGCATCCTTTATCGTAACAGGAAAAGCAGCCTCTTCCCCGCCGGCATTCTGCCCTTCCTCAACTTTTTTCTCTTCTTTTGGCTGTTCAGCACTCTCGCCGCAGCCTGCAAGCACTCCTGCAGCAAGCAGCATAGTTAATAAAAATGCATAAAATTTCTTCATACTAAGCAATCCTCCATTACTTTCGACAAAATTCGGGTGGTGCCTGTCACCACCGTTTAAAATAAAAAAACATCTCCTCGAACGGCAAGGAGATGTTGGTATGGTCATTTACAATAAATGCAGATTAGATGGCCGGACCAAACACCTCCCTATCCTCGTAGGTTAATGGGTGCTTAAGAATCAGGCAGGTCTCCTGGCTCATGGTCAATGCATTCTGCTCCTTCCCATACTTGTATGTACAGTGGATTTGCAGACAGCTTCCATTTACAGTGGCGGGACCGCGCTGGAATTTCACCAGCTTCCCTATTAAGTCTTCAAAAGAGCTTGCTTTAAAGCCCTTTTGAGAAGACACCTGTTCTATTGCGGATATAAAATTTTCTATTTCCGATTATACACCATCCCGCAGAAAAAGTAACAGAAAATTGCTGAATGTTGTAAAAAAGTTCAGAATTCTAACGCGAGTATATTTTCCATTCCCTTGTTTTCTTATCGAACACAATCTTCGCCTCACATGGCTCTTTCGCTATGGCTTCGTACTCATCATACATATCATCCATATTCGCAAAATCACCAATAATCCAAATAGGAATTTCGATCCGGATCCGATTCTGTTCAATATCCTTAATGGAAAGGACCGCTCCTTCTTTCATAAGGGGCTTTAATGAAAGCAGGACATCTCTGGTGATTGGAGGATACGTCTTTTTCTTTTTAATGCCAAGGAGCGTTTTTTCCACCTTCATCTGTCCCATTTTACCGGGGATCACTTCCCCAAGCATACGGTAAAAATCGTTCAGATCGCGATAATATGTGCGGTTAAACCAGCCATCATCATGGGCAAGGTACACATAGCGGTTGCTCAGATAATTGTAAAAAGGGAGCTTAAGATGCTCTTTGATATGGCCGAGATAAAGAAGCTCCGCGATTGTCTGGCCGGGAAGCTCATTCACCGCTTCCTCTTCCTCGAAGTCGATCCAGCAAAAATCGCCATAGCCGTATACATCATCCTCAACCAGCCTGCCCAGCTTGTCCCTCGACACATAATCGAACATCGTGTGGCTATTAAAGTCCCCATGTTCATAACGGTGCTTTAACAGCAGCAAGTTATTAATAGAATCTGATAGAGTTTGGGCAAACTCTGCAAACTCAATTCCATAAGTCATCACATACTGATCCTGTTCATTAAGATGGATGTAGATGAGATCACGAATAGCTTGATTCCTTCTTTTCAATGACGAAACCTCCGAACCGTTACCCACAGTAGTATTTTCATAGCCTTAATTGATAAAAAGACAGCTTCTTATGAAACTGCCTGCCAAACTTCCAATATTTTATTCTCTTATTGTAGCAAAAATATCTGAAAATATCTTTGCCGATGAGAAAAAAATTTAAACCCGTTTTTTTGAAAATACAGGAAACCATCATCGTGATTTTCTCGTCTAACTAATGAAATCTCTTTCTCTATTGTTAGGTTAATTTTTCTCTGATAGGATAAAAATGTAAAAAGGTAAAGAAACCAGGTGCATATAATGAACCAGAATAATAGATTCTCAGACCGATTCGATTGGACGTTATGCTTTCTTCTGCTGCTGTTTTTTCTCATCAGCTGCATTGCGATTTACAGCGGACAATCCTCCAATCAATATGAAGGGAATTTTGTTGTCTCACAAATTAAAAATTATATTGTTGGTGCCGTCATTGTAGGGATTGTCATGTATTTTGACAGCGAGCAAATCCGAAGACTCACATGGCTGCTGTACGGTTTAGGCATCCTGTTGCTTGTCGGGCTATTCATTGCACCGGAAAGCATCGCACCAGAGCGCAAAGGGGCTACATTGTGGTATATCATTCCCGGACTCGGATCGGTGCAGCCTTCAGAATTTGTAAAGGTGTTCCTTATTATTGCCCTCAGCAAAATCATCGCTGATCACCATCTGAAGTATCAGGCTAAGTCAGCCGGCACGGACTTTTTTCTCCTAATCAAACTAGGTGCGGCCACATTGCCTCCATTAGGATTGATTATTATAGAAGACCTGGGTACCGCTCTTGTCATCATCGCGATATTAGCAGGAATCATCCTGGTATCCGGAATCACCTGGAAAATCCTTGTTCCGATTTATGGAATCCTCGGTGCTTTAGCAGGAACCGTTCTATACCTGGTGATCATAGCACCGGAGATTTTAGAGAAATACCTTGGGATCGATCCCTATCAGTTCAGCAGAATTTATTCCTGGCTTGACCCGGTCAATCACAAGCAGGGGGCCGGTATGCAGCTGTATAATTCCATGCTCGCTATCGGCTCGGGTTTAATTTCCGGTAAAGGCTTTACCGACAGGCAGGTATATGTGCCGGATGCCCACACTGATTTTATCTTTAGCGTCATCGGCGAGGAATATGGCTTCTTCGGCGCCAGTGTGGTAATCAGCCTTTTCTTTCTGCTTATCTATCACTTAACGAAAACCGGCCTTGAGACGACTGATCCTTTTAATACCTATATTTGCGTAGGGGTCATCAGCATGATCACCTTCCATGTATTCCAAAATATTGGAATGACCATTCAGGTCCTTCCAATCACCGGCATTCCGCTGCCGTTTATCAGCTACGGCGGAAGTTCACTTATGGGAAACATGATGGCAATGGGACTGATATTCAGCATTCGCTACCATCACAGAACCTATATGTTTTCAACCGATTCAAATTATGTTGCAAAATAATCCCAACCGCGTATAATAACAGTAATATATTTAGTGTCTATGATGAAGAAAGTAGCAAAGGGCTCTTTCCTAAAAGCGAGACAGGGTCGGTGCAAGCCTGTCGGAAATCCTTTTTGTGAAGCGCACTTCGGAGATGCACAGCTGAAAAAAAGTAGGCTGTGCCGGGTAAGGAGTCCCGTTACCAAACCCCTAAAGGAATGTGTTCAAATAATTTGAAACGTCCTTTCGCAAGAGGTCCTTTGGACAATCAGAGTGGTACCGCGGGAAGATTTCAGCTCGTCTCTATTTTATATAGAGGCGGGCTTTTTTATTTTCAGGGAGGTGTGTTTAAAATGATTGATTTTAAAGCGATATTTACAGATCAGCTGGCTTCTGTGCTGAATGGGCAGCTTTCTGAGGAAGCAATTTCAGCCTTAATTGAAACGCCAAAGAATCCGGCATATGGCGATCTTGCTTTTCCCTGTTTTACACTGGCAAAAGCATTCCGAAAATCACCTGCCTCCATTGCTGAAGAGGCTGCTTTCCAGATAAAAGGTGCGTACATTGAAAAAGTGGAAGCTGTTGGGCCCTACATTAATATCTTTTTTTCCAAAGGAACTGCTGGTGCAGACATAATGGAAAAAATCCTGAAAGAAGGAAAAGAATTTGGACTGCTGAAGGATGCTGCAGGCAAAACAGCCGTGCTTGATTTCTCTTCGCCCAACATCGCAAAGCCCTTTTCCATGGGTCATCTGCGGTCAACCGTCATTGGAAATGCCCTCGGAAACCTCGCTGAAAAATGCGGTTATACAGCGGTCAGAATCAACCACTTAGGCGACTGGGGCACACAATTCGGCAAGCTGATCACCGCTTATAAAAAGTGGGGCAATCCGGATAAAGTGAATGAACATCCGATCAGGGAGCTGCTCAGTCTTTATATACAGTTCCATAAAGAAGCAGAGGCAGATCCATCCCTTGAAGACGAGGCGCGTTCCTGGTTCAAAGAGCTTGAAAACGGAAATAAAGAAGCACAGGCACTCTGGAATTGGTTTAGAGATGAATCATTGAAAGAATTTCAGCGGGTTTATGACAGGCTTGGCATTCATTTCGACTCATACAATGGCGAAGCTTTTTATAACGATAAAATGAAACCCGTCATAGAGGAGCTGATGGCAAAAGATCTGCTGGCTGAATCAGATGGTGCAGAGGTCGTTGAGCTTCCGGATGAAGACCTGCCTCCATGCCTGATCAAGAAATCCGACGGAGCGACTCTTTATGCAACACGGGATCTGGCTGCAGCTTTTTACAGAAGGGAAAACTATCAATTTGATCACTCCCTATATATTGTCGGCCAGGAACAAAGCATCCATTTCAGGCAGGTCAAAAGCGTGATCAAAAAGATGGGCTATGAGTGGGCAGACAGTATGAAACATGTCCCGTTCGGCCTCTATTTAAAAGATGGAAAAAAGATGTCTACCAGAAAAGGCAGAGTCATCCTCCTGGAGGAGGTTCTGGATGAAGCAGTTCTTCTCGCAAAGAACAGCATCGAGGCTAAAAATCCCGGCCTGGAAAATAAAGATGAAGTCGCTGAAGCAGTCGGCATCGGAGCCATATTGTTCCATGATCTGAAAAATGACCGCATGAACAATATTGAATTTTCCCTTGAAGATATGCTGACATTTGAAGGAGAAACAGGTCCCTATCTGCAATATACCAATGCCCGGGCCTATTCCCTGCTCCGTAAGGCAGACGATCTCCCATCTGCCGCAAGCGGGCTATCCGATCCTTACAGCTGGGAAATTATTAAGCTGCTCCATCAATATCCTGAGAAAATCAGACAATCTTATAGGCAGCTTTCCCCTTCCGTTCTCGCTAAATATCTGATTGATGTGGCCCAGGCCTTCAATAAATATTACGGGCAGGTAAGAATACTGGAGAAAGATGCCGGCATCCAGGCAAGACTTGCCCTTGTCAAAGCAGTCACCATTGTTCTTACAGATGGCATGCAGACACTCGGCATGAAGGTGCCCCGTCAAATGTAAAAGGAGAAGCCGTTATGGCCTCTCCCTTTTTGCCTTTGTCCGGGCTTTTGCTTTCTGCATTTTCACAAGGCTTCTTACCAGAAATCCGCCGACAAAAATGGCCATCAGCACTAACCCGGTATAATTCAAATGTATTAATTTCAGAATCACACTTGCCACTGTCGCCATATATAAGGCTCCGAGCATATAAGTGATCTCTTCGTTCTCAAAATAGGAGGTAAGTTTCGCACCAAACTGTGAGCCAATGAGGCCTCCTCCTACGAGTGAAAGGCCAATCCAATAATCAATGCTGACTGTGGAAACGTAGGACAGGAAGCCTGCAGATACGATTAACATGACAGCAAACAAGCTGGTCCCTACCGCATTTTTCGGCATCATCCCTAAATAGGCGACCGATAAAGGCACCATAATAAAACCGCCGCCCACCCCTAATGTTGTAGAAACAAATCCTGCAAAAAATCCAATCAGCAACATCTTCAAAATGGAAGGCAAATGTTCAGAAGAGTGAACAGCATTGGCTGACTTTTCCCTTCTTTTCAGCATGCTCAAAGCAAAATAAGACAGCAATATGATATAAAAAACAGGCACGGCCCACGTGTCCCAGCCTTTATTCTCAAGAAACAGAACAAATGGATGTGCGGCCTGAGTAGCTGCCATTCCGCTTAATCCAAGTATCAGCCCCTGCTTAAGCTTTATATTCTTCAGCCTGATATGAGCGGAGATGCCAGAAAGGGACGTTCCAATCGAAAACAGCAAACTCGTGGTGATCGCTTCTACTGGAGAAAAACCAAAAAGCATAAGCGTTGGAGTAAGAATGAATCCCCCGCCTACCCCAAAAAAACCCGAGAGCACACTAATAAGCGCCCCGAGAGTAATAAAGAAAACATATTCCATTTATATTCCTCACTAACTGTCTCTGCTATTAATCGGTACTATATCACTTTACCATAATTGGCCACAGTTATACTGTGGATTTTAATTTACTTATTTATAATAATTATAAATAAGTATTGATTATAATTTAATATCTGTTATAATAAGTATATAAATTACTTAGGGGGAATTAAGATGGAAAAATTATATGATGCATTAAACGTACAAATCGCTGACTGGAGTGTCCTTTATACGAAATTGCACCGCTACCACTGGTTTGTAAAAGGCCCTCTTTTCTTTACCCTTCATGAAAAGTTCGAAGAATTATATAATGAAGCAGCGGAAGTTGTTGATGAGGCAGCGGAACGCCTGCTTGCAATCGGCGGTTCACCAGCAGCAAGCTTAAAGGATTTTCTAAGCATTACGACTCTAGAAGAATCTAATGGGGAAAAGAAAGCAGAAGACATGGTTGCCGCTCTTGCTTCGGATTATAAACATATTAAGGAACAATTAATCTCATTAGCCCAGCTTGCCGAAGAACAGGAAGATCAAGTGACAGCCGACTTCGCCATCGGGTTAATGGAAAAATTGGATACGCATATTTGGATGCTGCAAGCCTACTTAGGAGAATAATCGATTTTGGCAAGAGAGTCAGTGAGAATGATCACTGGCTCTTATTTTTGTGCTGAAAAATTTTTTGCCCTTTGGACACTCTAAGGTGTTATGATTGACCTGATTGCTTCATTTATTTTCAGAAAGGAGTCTCCCTAATGGCAAACTTAAAATATTCATTATTTATTTTTCTGGGCGCATGCAGTTATGGCATTCTTGCATCGATTGTTAAACTAGGGCTTCAGGCTGGCCACTCTGTTCCCGAACTGACCGGAAGCCAATATTTAATTGGGCTCCTTTTATTATTGCTTTCTTTCCCATTTATCAAAAGAACGAAAATCACCCTTAAACAAGCGGCAGCTTTGTTATTGACCGGCGCCTCCCTAAGCTTAACCGGCATTCTGTATGGAATGAGCCTTGACCGGAACCCGGCCTCCATCGCTGTTGTTCTATTATTTCAGTTCACCTGGATTGGAATTCTTTTTGAAGCACTATATGAAAGAAAGATGCCCAGCAAAGCAAAAGTCATTTCTTCGATCCTGCTTATTATAGGAACGGTATTTGCAAGCAACCTGATTAATTCCGGGTCCCATGCTATTCAAGCAGATGGCCTGATTTATGGCTTATTATCTGCGGTTACATTTGCCGTGTTCATTTTTGCAAGCGGCAAGGCAGGCAAAGGAATTCCAACCATCCAGAGGAGCATCTTCATCACATTTGGCGGACTTCTTCTGGTTGCAGCTGTTTCTGGCCCCGTCTTAATAAGCGGCGGCGTTCAGCTTGAGGGCCTATGGAAATTCGGACTGCTGATGGCATTGTTCGGCGCCATTTTCCCTATTGTATTCTTTGCAATCGGTTCACCCCACTTAGATTCAGGGCTTGCCACGATTGTAGGCTCTGCCGAACTTCCGGCAGCTGTTGCTGCCGCTATGCTGATTCTTGGCGAAAGAATATCAGAAGCCCAGACTTTCGGGATTGTCCTGATCCTGATCGGAATCAGCATACCGCAGTTCTCATTTAAGAAAGCAGCAAAGAATCGTTTGAGCACGTAGGATTTTTTATGGCTGGATTCGCTGGGCACCGCCTGAGCCGGCGATCTGCTTGCCCAAAGAGACTTTGGAACTCATTCCAAGGTCTTTTTTTTGCAGGCTGGTGTTTTGCGGGTGTTTATTGCTGGTGCAGCTGGGTTCCGACTCTGACTGGCTCTTTTCTCCACTTTGTGTCCGAAGTTGGACCGAGTTCAGACTCTGACTGGCTCTTTTCTCCACTTTGTGTCCGGAGTTGCACCAGGTTAAGACTCTGACTGGCTCTTTTCTCCACTTTGTGTCCGAAGTTGGACCGGGTTCAGACTCTGACTGGCTCTTTTCTCCTTTCTGTGTCCGAAGTTGGTCTGGGTTCCGACTCTGTTCACCGGATTTAGCTTTTTGTGTCCGAGTCTACTCATGGTTGTATCCATCCCCGCCGCTTTCTTCTTCTCAGGACACCAGCCTCCTTAAAAACTTGTTAATGAAGCTGTTTACCCCAATAAGGTTTGGGTATATGAAAGTATGCAATTCTACAAATTCTTTTAAGGAGTGACAATATTGGACAATAATCGGTACTGGGGCGGATTTGATTATCTTTTGGCCAAACTGCCTGATTTATTACTAGCGGTATTAGTATTATTAGTTGGCTGGATTATTGCAAAAGCAATCGAAAAAGCCGTTCTAAAAGGCCTGCGCAAAACCAGCCTTGATGATAGAGTATTCCCTGATAAAGCAAATAGAAAATATTCATCTGAGAAAATAATCAGCAAGATTATCTACTATCTGCTTTTAGTCTTTGTGTTTATCCTGTTCTTCAATATATTGGACCTCGATATTATCGCTGCACCGCTTGTGGGTATGTTCTCCTCCATAATGGCAGCAGTGCCAAGCATTTTAAAAGCAGCTCTAATTCTATTATTCGCATGGCTAATCGCTACTGGAATCAGCGTGCTGATCAGAAAGAGCGGCAGAACGCTCAAAGTTCATGAAAAGCTGAGCAAATGGAATTTAACAGACAATAAAGAGCAGCCTGCCAATGTTGTTGATAACGTGGCTAAAATTGTATTCTACCTAACCTTGCTGGTATTCCTGCCGGCTGTATTGGGAGCTCTAAACCTGAATGGAATCGCCGGACCGTTCACCGGCATGCTTGAAAGTATCCTGGCCTTTTTGCCTAAGCTTCTTGCAGCAGCTCTGATATTATTTGTCGGCTGGTTTGTTGCAAAAATCGTCCGCGATATTGTAACGAATTTCCTGCAGGCTGTTGGAAGTGAAAAACTGACTGCCAGACTTGGCTTAAACCGATTGTTTGAAGGGACAAGCCTGGCATCTGTGATTGGCTCAGTCGTGTTTGTGCTTATTCTAATTCCAACCGTCATCGCCGCTCTCGAGCGATTGGATATTGAAGGCATTTCTGCACCTGCCATTGCCATGCTGAATGATGTCCTGACGATGCTCCCGAATATTGCTGTAGCTATATTCTTCGTGCTGATTGGAGTTTGGCTCGGAAAATGGGTCCGCAAATTCGTCTCCAGTATACTCGAACGCATTGGATTAAATTCTTACTTCTCCGGTATGGGATTAAACAAGTCTGCTGCAGCAGGCAATGGTTTAAGCTTCTCCCAGGTAATTGGCTATATCGCAGAAGTGATTATCGTCCTGCTGTTTGTGGTGCAGGCTCTTAATATCCTTGGCCTCGACTTCCTGGTTACATTAGCGACAGGTGTAATTGCCTACCTGCCTCATGTGATTGCAGCTCTTGTCATTCTTGGTGTAGGTTTGTGGCTGGGCAGCCTGGTTAAGAAATTGCTGAGCACAGTTCTTCAAGGACCGCATTATAAATTCCTAGCCAACGTCGCTCAGGCAGCCATTATCGCGATTTCAATCTTTATGGCACTTGATCAGCTTGGTCTTGCTGCTTCCATTGTCAATGCTGCGTTCATTCTAACGCTTGGTGCACTTGCACTGGCGTTCGGCTTATCATTTGGTCTGGGAGGGAAAGACTTTGCTGCCAAGTATCTTCAAAAGCTTGATCGTAAAATTGAAGAAACAACCATTAATAAAGATGCCGATACGAAAGCAGTGATGAAAGAAGTCATGCCTGAAATGAAACCAGACAACGCCACTAGCACTGTTGATAAACCGTTTAACCCAACAAGTCCGGATCCATCTATGAATCCGGCAAATGACCCGTTAAATCCGCGCAATAACCGGATGAATGAAAACAATGGGCCGTTGAAATAATAGTGGAAGCACGTCCCTAGTGGGCGTGCTTTTTTATTTTTCCAGGCTTTTTCTCTTCACAAAACCACACAACTTCAGTAAACTATTAATACCAATAAAACCAATGAGAAAGGTCGGAAAAAATGGCAAATACACCGGTTTCGATTCCCCGTCCGCTCGTAAGAACCAATCAATGGTCAATTGTATTAAGTGTTTTAGCTTCGTGGTTTACCGGAGAAGCATGGATTCTTGCCATTCCCCTGCTTGCAGGTGCAATGGGATTATTGTTCGGCTTCAATCCAATTATGCGTACAGCAAGGCATTTTCTTAGAAAGAGTCCTTCTGAGTACATTCCCGAAGACTGGGAACAGCAGCAATTTAATCAGGTGATTGCCGTTGCCTGCCTGGCGCTTGGGCTGATCAGCTTTTTCCTAGGCTGGACAGCTGCAGGGTATGTTTTTACAGCTATGGTCGCTCTTTCAGCATTTATTGCCATTCTGGGATTTTGCATCGGCTGTTTTATCCGCTTTCAGCTTAACCAGTATAAATACCGAAAATCGTAAGGCAGCCATCACGGCTGTCTTTTTCGTTTCCTAATTCACCCAGCTAGTTTCAAAGGACTTTATAAGGGGTACATATTTCATAAGTAAATCATTCTGAGGTGAAAAAATGAAAACTGCCAGTAAGTTTCTTTTAACAAAAGAAGATATGACTAACCCCGATATTGTGCCTGAGTGGGTTATTCAGGAATATAAAACATTTCATGATACAGTTACAGATAAAACCTTCCCGTGCTATTTTGGAATGACTGCAGAAATGCGCGGCGAATTGAGATATGCCTATATTACACAAGAGGACTGGTCTAATCTTCCGGAAGCTCTTGAATCCTTTATCGAGCTCTTTGACGCACCAAAGCTTATTCGCCATGGCCTGTTTGTATTTGTGGAGCCGGAAAAAGATGAAAAGCCGCTTGAACATTACAGAGAATATTTCTGGAATATCCTTCAGTATTTGCATAAGGTTGATACAAAGCCTTGGCCGAAGGATTATCCGACAGATCCGGACCATCATTTATGGGCGTTTTCTTTTGCGGAGGAGCCATTCTTTGTGTTTGGAAATGCGCCTGCATACAAGCAGAGAAAGACGAGGGATTTAGGCAATAGCCTTGTGCTCGGATTCCAGCCGCGCCGCATTTTTGAAGGCCTTGAAGGCACCTCTAAAGGCGGCATCATGTCCAGGGAAAAAGTAAGGGAACGTGTTGAAAAATGGGATGGCCTTCCTACCCATCCAAACATCAGCCACTATGGCGATCCCGAACACCGTGAGTGGAAACAATACTTCATCGGTGATGACATTAAGCCAATTGAAGGGAAATGCCCTTTTCATCATAAATAATTGAAATGCCTTGGGCACAAATTAATTTATGGGATATCCGGGCAGATCTGTGGTCAGCCTAAAAAGTAAAAACTGCATAAATAAGGAACCGTTCTCAGCGATCGGTTCCTTATTTATGTGTAATATATTGATTAATACGGCTGCCAATTGCGGACAGTACTTCTTTGCCGGCTGCCTGATTTTGGAGCCTGTCCACAAGTACCGCAGCGCAGACTGTTTTTCCTTTATGGGTAAATATGGCGCAATCATGCTCTATGCCGGGAAGTTCGCCTGTTTTATTGGCAACCATGACTTTTTCCTCGTCTATCGTGTTGGCAAGTTTATTTTTAAACTGCTGGTTTTCCAATATATACAGTGCTTTTTCAGTATACTTCCCTGATAAAAGCTTTTGCTCTGCCAATGCCTTTATGCCATACACCATATCCCGGGCAGTCGTGGTGTTGTCGATGCCGTTTTTCAGTGCTTCAAAATCCATCATTTTTCTGTTTAATGATGTATTATTAAACCCCAAATCTTTGAAAAGCTGATTGATTTTCTCTATACCGAGCAGCTCAATGATAAGATTAGTCGCTGTATTATCAGACACAATGATCATTAGTGTCATTAGGTCTGTCACCTTGATCTTCAAATCTCTGGCCATGGCCTGCAATACACCCGATCCGCCAACCCGGGCAGAAGCAGTGACTTCCACTTCCTCCTCAAGCTGAAGCAGCCCTTTCTCCGCCTGTAAAAGTCCCGCAAGTAAAATCGGCACCTTTATTAAGCTGGCTGAAGAGAAAATGGCATCGGCATCTTTTTCGATGAAATCATCTTCAGTATGGATATATACAGCAACGCGGCCTTCACAGCAGCTGGCCAATGTAAGAATTTCCGCTTTAAGAGTATGAAAGTCCATTTTATTTCGCAGCCGCTACTTGAGGCCGGTTATGGTCGCCCGTTACTTTTTCATTATATAAATGGCAGGCCACAAAGTGATCCTTCTCAATCTCCTGCCACACAGGCTTCATGGAAGCACAAGCCTCCATCGCATAAGGGCAGCGCGTGCGGAATACGCAGCCGCTTGGCGGATTCATTGGACTTGGGAGCTCCCCTTCCAAAATGATTCTTTCCCGGTTATCCTCGACATCAGGGTCAGGGATGGGAATCGCCGACAACAAGGCCTGTGTATAAGGGTGAAGCGGATTTTTATATAAGTTTTCGCTTGTGGTTAATTCCACTAGATGCCCTAAGTACATAACGCCGATTCTGTCGCTGATATGCTTAACCATTGAGAGATCATGGGCGATAAATAAGTAGGTCAGCCCTTTTTTCTTCTGGAGCCCCTTAAGCAGGTTCACCACCTGGGCTTGTACCGATACATCCAGTGCTGAGATTGGCTCGTCAGCAATAATGAATTCCGGATCCAGCGCCAAAGCGCGGGCAATTCCAATTCTTTGTCTCTGCCCGCCGCTGAATTCATGTGGATAACGGTTAGCATGGTCGCGGTTAAGACCTACATCCTCCAGAAGCTGATAGACCCGCTCGAGGCGCTCCCTCTTATTCGGATATAACCCATGAACCTCCATGGGCTCGGAAATAATCTCCTGTACGGTAGAACGCGGATTCAAGGAAGCATACGGATCCTGAAAAATCATCTGCATCTTCCTGTGAAAAGCAAACCTCTCTTTTTCAGTCATGTTATGGACATTTTTTCCGTCATAAAGGACTTCACCTTCTGTACGGTTATATAAACCAATGATGGTACGCCCTGCGGTTGATTTTCCGCAGCCGGATTCACCGACAATCCCGAATGTTTCTCCCTGTTTGATATGAAAGGAGACATCATCAACAGCCTTCAGGGTTTGTCCTTTTCCCATTGAAAAATGCTTTTTGAGATTGTTGACCTGTAAAAGTGCTTCTTTTGCCATGTTTATTCCCCCGTCTCTTGCCAGTAACGTCTAGCTGCACATAGTTCCTTTTCATAGATGGTATCTTTCAAGTCGATAACTTCGATGCTTTTACCGGTATTTGGAGAATGAAGCAGCTTTCCATCACCATAATAAATGCCTACATGATGGAGTTTGCCTTTCCCTTCTTCATAAGCAAAGAATAATAGGTCCCCTGGTTCAATGGCATCCAGTTCGACCGGCTTCCCTGCTTCCGCCTGATCATGGGCATCACGGGGAATGATCACTCCATTTGCTTTGCACATTGAAAAGCTGAACCCTGAACAGTCATATCCATAGCTGCTCATGCCGCCCCATAGATAGGGAAGGCCTATAAATTGTTCACCCGCAGCAATGATGTCTCTGCCGCTGCCTTTCCGTATAGCCTCAAATGATTCAAAGACCTTTACGTCAGCAGATTTTAAGAATCCTTCTCCTCCAGGTGTCTGAACCTGGATCCACTCGGCTCCTTCTTTTAAGACCGGAAGTACAGTTTGATAACTTAGAATTAGTTCCGGCTCTCTGTCAGTCGAATAGAGAGTTGCTTTTTTGTTCTGGATGACAGCGGCCTTTTCACTATCAAGCTTCCAATCTTCATTCTGAGTCAGCTGGGCCTTCGGCAACCAGCCGGGATACCCTCTCCCGTCCTTTGAAGAAGGCTGGCTCGGGACAACAACATGTACCCATCCATCTCTCTCCTCCAATACAATCACTTCTTCTCCGTACAGAACTTGTGATTGCACAAGATTCCCGTCGCAAAGCTCCAGTCGGGGCTCATAGGTGAGCTTTTCAAGCCAGGCATCCAAATTAACTGGATTAGTGATGGCTTCAAAGTCAATTTCTCTTGATGAATCGCTCGCTGTCCACAAGGTAGCAGCAGGAACCGAAACCAGCCATTTCTGCTTAATTGCCAAACCGAATTCCTCCTTTTTAAAATTGTCAGGATGTCAATTCCTGCTTGTTCACTGCCAATGATACATTCCTGATGCCAAGGCCAGTTTCAGATGGCAGGGTAATTTTGCGGCCGGAATAGCGGATTCCGCCTTCCACAATTTCTTTTGCCATCATCAATGGGGCATCAAAATCAAAGCGGGTTATATTCTTTTTGCTGGCTGCAAAATGGGCTGCGGCCGTAATGCCGATCTTTGTTTCAATCATGCTGCCTACCATGCATTCCATCCCGCATACTTCAGCAAGCTGATTAATGATCTGCGCCTGATAAATGCCGCCTGACTTCATCAGCTTGATATTAATCAGGTCAGCACTTCGCGTTTTAATGACTTCAAATGCCTGCTTCGGGGTAAAAACACTCTCATCTGCCATAATCGGTGTATTAACCGCATCGGTAACCTGCTTAAGCCCCTCTATATCCCAAGCCTTTACCGGCTGTTCGACAAGCTCAATGTTCAAGTCAAGTGCTTCCATTTTTCGGATGGCATAAATAGCATCCTTTGGTTTCCAGCCCTGATTGGCATCCAGGCGGATTTTAATTTTCGATCCTACCCGGGTGCGGATTTCCCGTATTCTCTCTATATCTGTTAAAATATCATCCTTGCCGACCTTTACCTTAAGGACATCGAAGCCTTGCTGAACATAGGAAACCGCATCTTCTCCCATTTCTTCCGGACCATTGACGCTTACTGTATAATCCGTTTCCACCTCATTTTTATGTCCGCCTAAAAATTGGTAAAGAGGCAGTTTGCATTGCTGTGCAAGACAATCGTACAAGGCCATATCCAAAGCTGCCTTTGCACTCGAATTTCCTATTAAAGCGGACTGAATCCCCTGGAATATCTCCTCATAGTTTAGAAGACTCTTATTGATCAGCATTGGCTTTAATACATGATGGATGGCTGACTCTATGCTTGATAGGCTGTCCCCGGTGATCACCACAGTGGGTGGTGCTTCCCCCCACCCGGCTATCCCGTTATCACATGTTACTTTTACAACAAGCGTTTCAGCTGTCTCAACTGTTCTCAAAGCTGTTTTAAATGGTTTTTTCAGTGGTACTGCAGCTCTAAATGTTTCGATCGTGTTTATTTTCATCTATACCACCCTTTTACTTAACTCCGCTTTCAATTGTCAGCTTTTTACCGGCTGCATCCAATTCTGCCCTTACACCTAATGGCACAGAAATATGCGGAGAGCAATGGCCTATATGAAAGCCTTTAACTGCAGGCTTATTCACCCTTTTGATATACGTATCCAGAACTTCATCCAGTTCCAGGGAAAGTTCTCTTTCCGGAACACAATTATTAAAGTCCCCAATGATAAAGCCGGCCGCATCCGAAAGCTTCCCTGCCATATGCAGCTGGTTTAGCATGCGGTCGACCGCACGGGGCTCTTCGTTAATGTCCTCAATAAGCACAAGTTTATCTTTTGTATCAATTTCAAATGGTGTTCCGATTGTACTGGCCATAAGAGACAGATTTCCGCCCGTTAAGACACCCGCGGCACTCCCGTTCACCATCGTCTCCAATTCTGAAATTCCTTCTGGATAGTCAAGAGTGACTGACTCAAATAACTGGTTAAAATATTGCCTGGATAGCGGATCCGCACCCTCTTTGCCAATATCAGAGGCGAGCATCGGCCCATGGAAGGTGACCAATCCTGTTTCCTGGCGGATGGCTGTGTGCAGGAATGTTATATCACTGTATCCCCAGAAAATTTTCGGGTTTTCTTTTATCAGACCGTAGTCGATTTGGGACGCAATTCTCCCGGTTCCATAGCCCCCGCCTGCACAAATGATGGCTTTGACTTCCTTATCCGCAAACATGTTATGTAAATCAGCCAGACGGTCTTCATCCTTCCCGGCCAGGTAACCATATTGATCTGTCACATGCTCGCCCATCTTTACCTTTACACCAAGCTCTTCCAAAAAAGAAAGGGATCGTTTCAGGTTCTCCTGATTGGGCGGGCTTGCCGGTGCTATAATTCCAATCGCATCACCTTTTTTCAGGCGCTGAGGTTTGATTGCCATGCTGTCACATCCTTTTCGTTTTATAGCATTATATGCTCCTTCAGCAAAAGCATTATTTGGGAAATGAAATAATTGTCGAGGATATAAGCTAAATTTCGGGAAAATGTATTATTTTTCGGGAAATAAACTAGAAAAGCGCAGAGCGCCAGCTTATCGGCGACAAGCTTAAGACAAGCGCTGACGGAAGGCGTATTTTGCCTTCAGAAGTGATTGTCCGAAAAACGAAGGCGACTGCTTAGGGACGACAAGCATAAGACGATTACTGTAAGATGGTGTTCTTTCCTTCTGGAAGGAATCGTCTTATGACCTCGAGTCCCTAGGAGCCGCCGTTAGCCAAGCTTAAGACCTCGAGCCGATGGCGCTCGGAGCTAGACAGTTATCAAAGTTCAAAAATCCTTGTTCTGCAAAAAAAATGAGCTTCTGAAAAAAAGGGATGTTCACACGAACACCCCTTTTCCTGTCACTTTCACATCAAGCCGAAGAAGTATTACTTCTTATCTGCCCATTTAAGCTCCAGGTATCCAACCGGATGGCGGACGATTCCTGAAACAGCATCATTGTAGAGATATACCTGGTTGTAGAAATGGATAGGGATAATCGGCATTTCTTCGAATAAGATTTTTTCCGCTTCATACATCAGTTCAAAGCGCTTTGCTTCGTCTGCTTCATTCTTCGCATCTTTGATCAGCTGATCGTACTTCTCATTGCTCCAGCCAGTGCGGTTCATGGAATGTCCTGTCTGGAAGTTTTCAAGGAAGTTGATTGGGTCAGCATAGTCAGCAAGGAATGAGCTTCGGGATAATTGGAATTTAAGCGCTTTTTGTTCTTCAGCGAATACATTCCATTCCATGTTGGCAAGCTTCACTTCAACGCCAAGGTTTTCCTTGAACATTTGCTGAAGAGCTTCTGCGATCTTTTTGTGAGAATCACTTGTGCTGTACGTTAATGTAACTTCAGGAAGTGTTTCATAGCCTTCCTCTTCCATTCCTTTTTTAAGAAGGGACTTGGCTTCTTCTACATTCGTTTGGACAAGATCTCCTGCTGTTTCACGGAAATCCTTGCCATCAGCATCCTTAAATCCATAGGATACAAATCCGTATGCAGGCTTTTCTCCATTCTTTGTTACAAAGTCAACGATTTGCTTCTGGTCCACTGCCATTGCGAAAGCTTTACGGATGTTTTCATTCTGGAATGGCTCCATATTTACGTTAAATCGGTAGAAATAATCACCGGCCTGGTCTTCAACCTTCGCTTCGCCTAATAGCTTTTCACTCAGCTCAGATGGAACAGCCGATACATCAAGCTCTCCGGTTTGATACATTTGGTATTCTGTATTGGTATCGTCAATGATCGCCCAATTAATTTTATCCAGTTTTACATTTTCGGCATCCCAGTACTGATCGTTTTTCTCCATTACAAAGTGGCTGTCATGCTCCCACTCTGTCAGGTTGAAAGGACCGTTGCCCACAAAAGATTCTGCTTCAGCAAACCACTGAGGGTTCTCTGTTGCTACTTTTTCATTGATCGGGAAAAATGCAGGGTTTGTGATTACACTTAAGAAATAAGCCTGCGGACTGACTAAAGTCACTTCAAATGTTTTGTCATCAACTGCTTTTACTTTCACATCATCAGCTGATCCTTCCCCATTGTTATAAGCTTCTCCGCCTTCAATGAAGTAGCCGAGGAAAGCGGCTGAAGAACCTGTATCAGGATTTAAAAGACGCTTCCAGGCAAATTCAAAATCACCTGCTGTTACAGGATCGCCATTTGACCATTTTGCACCTTCGCGGATATGGAATGTATAAGTCTTTCCATCTTCAGAAACATCCCACTTTTCGGCAATGGCTGCTTCTGGCTCATGATTTTGTCCCAGACGTGTCAAACCTTCCATTAAGTTGTTCAGCGCACTCCAGGAAACAGAGTCAAAGCCGATTGGAGGGTCAAACGAAGTCGGCTCCTGGCCATTGTTCAAATAAAGCACTTTTTCAGCACTTTCTTCTTCTTTCTTGCCATCATCCTTGCTGTCTGTTTCTTTGCCTGCATTTTCATTTGCCGTACAGGCTGCCATGACGAATAGCAACACACCTGCAAGCAGCAGAGATAAAAACTTTTTCATTCCTTTTCCCCCTCTTAAAATATATTTCTTTATCTACCAGATGCCTGCCTGACAGCTGATAGAATCATAACTTTCGCCGTACCGGGCCGGCACTGCGAAAGGAAGTACCTACTTTACACCTGCAAGCATTTTCTGTGCCCGCTCATCCTGGAGCCAGCAGTCCACATGATGATCCCGGCTTAAATGCGTTTTATAGGGATAGACCCGGTCACATACCTCCATTGTGTATCCGCAGCGGGCAGCAAATGGGCATCCGGCCGGCGGAGCAAATAAATCCGGCGGGGATCCGCCAATAGGAATAAGATCAGCCCCATCCAGGTCAAGACGCGGAACAGAATTCAGCAGGCCCTTCGTATAGGGATGCTGCGGATTATAGAAGATTTCCCTTCGTTCCCCAGCCTCCACTATTTTTCCTGCGTACATGACTGCGATGCGGTCTGCTACTTGAGCGACAACCCCCAGATCATGGGTGATGATAATGATGGATACACCAGTTTTTTTCTGGATATCTTTAAATAAGTCCAATATTTGCGCTTGGATCGTTACATCAAGTGCTGTGGTGGGCTCATCGGCAATCAGCACTTCCGGCTCGCAGACAAGGGCCATGGCAATCACTATCCGCTGCCTCATCCCTCCGCTGAATTGGTGTGGATAATGCTTCAATCTTTCGGATGGATTTGGTATTCCAACTAAATTCAGCATGTCCAGAGCCTTTTTACGGGCACCCTGCCTTGATACGGTTTCATGCTGCATAATTCCCTCTATAATTTGCTCCCCGATGGTAATCGTAGGGTTTAAAGCCGTCATTGGATCCTGAAAAATCATCGAAATGTCTGCGCCGCGGATATCCCGCATTTCAGACTCTTTTAGTTTTGTCAGGTCCTTCCCTTTAAAAAGAACAGCGCCATCGGCTATTCTCCCGGGTGGGGATGGAATCAGCCGCATGATGCTTTGGGACGTTACACTCTTTCCGCAGCCGGATTCACCGACAATCGCCAGGGTTTCCCCCTTGAAGAGATCAAATGATACACCCCTTACAGCCTGGACTTCCCCGCCATAAGTGGTAAATGTGACATGCAGGTCTTTTACTTCTAGTACTTTCTCCATGCTGCTACCTCCTTAACTTCGGATCGAGGGCATCCTGCAATCCGTCTCCAAGCACATTAAATGAAAACATAGTCAGGGAGATGAAAAAGGCAGGGAAGAACAGGCGCCACCAGTGACCTGATAGAATCGTAGACAGCCCATCATTGGCCATGGAGCCCCAGCTGGCAAAAGGCGGCTGAATGCCTAATCCCAGAAAGCTCAGGAATGCCTCTGCAAAGATGGCCGATGGCACTGTTAATGTCATCTGTACAATGATAGGGCCCATCGTGTTGGGCAGCAGGTTTTTCTTTATAATCCTCGATGTTTTTGTTCCGAAAGTCTTTGATGCCAGTACAAATTCATAGTTCTTGATCTGCAGAACCTGTCCGCGGACAATCCGGGCCATCCCGACCCAGCCCGTTACGGAAAGGGCGAATATAATGGTGAACAAACCAGGTCCCATTACAACACTGATTAAAATAACAACGAGCAAATATGGGAGTCCATACAAAATTTCCACTACCCTCATCATGGCATTATCTGTTCTGCCGCCTTTATAGCCGGCAATACCGCCGTAAATGACTCCAATTGCAAAATCAATCATGGCTGCCACGATTCCAACGAATAAGGATATCCTTGCTCCGTACCATGTTCTTGCGAAAACATCCCGACCTAATTCATCTGTTCCGAACCAATATTTTGAAGACGGTGGAAGGTTCTGATTAGCCAATGACTGCTGGGATACATCATGCGGGGAAATCATCGGGCCGAATATGGCCATAAAGGCTAAAGCAATAAGAAAGAATAGCCCTGCCATCGCCAGCTTATTTTTCAAAAGCCGGCGCCATGCATCCTGCCAATAAGAAAGGCTTGGCCTTACAACTGCTTCCGCTGCATCCTCGTCTTTGGCCTTTGGGACAAACCAATCATCCGGAATATCGGGTGCCAGGTTGCGGTTATCATGCTGTTTGCGCAGTTCCATTAGCTCGCCTCCTTTTTGTGAAGCTTAATTCTCGGGTCTAGAACTCCGTATGCAATGTCCACCAGGAACAGCATAATAATCAAAATGGAGCTGTAAAAAACGGTGGTTCCCATTATGACGGGATAATCACGTGTATTGATGCTTTCTACGAAATACTTTCCCATTCCGGGAATGGCAAATATTTTTTCAATTACAAAGGTTCCTGTCAAAATGCTTGCAGCAAGCGACCCCAATACGGTTACAACAGGCAGAAGGGCATTTCTCAGTGCATGTTTAAAAACAATTTTCACCGGTGACAGGCCTTTAGCCTTGGCCGTCTTGATGTAATCCTGTGTCAGAACTTCCAGCATGCTTGAACGTGTCAGACGGGCGATGATCGCCATGGGTCCTGTCGCAAGCGCCAGAGTCGGCAGAATCATATGCTTTGGGCTTGACCAGGTAGCCACCGGGAGGATTGCCAGATTGACAGCAAGCTGCTGAATTAATAATGTGGCAAGCACAAAGTTCGGCACTGATATTCCCAGAACTGCAATGGTCATCGCTAAATAATCAATAAAGCCATTGTGCCGGAGGGCTGCGATGATTCCGAGGGCAATCCCTGAGAAAACAGCCACAATCAAAGTGACGATTCCCAGTTCAAACGACACCGGGAACCCCCGTCCCAGCATTTCATTAACCGTCTGGGAGGACTTTTTAATAGATGGTCCAAAGTCAAATGTTGCAACTGATTTCAAGTACATCCCATATTGGACATACAGCGGTTCGTCCAAATGATAGAATTTCTCCATATTCCGCTGGACCGCTTCGCTGGTATTTCTTTCTTCATTAAAAGGCGACCCGGGTATGGAGTGCATTAAGAAAAACGTCAGAGTGATAATGAACCAAAGTGTGACGACCATTGCGATGAGGCGTTTTATTATGTATCCAGTCATTCATTAACACTTCCTAACAGAATGTAGTTCTCATGGCCAGCTCAGTCATCACGAGCATAGCCTGGTATGCTTCAAGAATATCTTTAGCCTGATAGCGGACAATGGTTGTATTTTCTTCTATCTCTGCACCAGGCATCAAAGCAGCCCACTCAGCCTGGCCATAGTTGGCAAATTCAATTTTCAATACAGGATTTTCCGGCGGAACAAGCGGCTTGACAAGCTCCTTTTTGCTGAGCGCCTCTGCCGCTTTTTCTCTTAAAAGCTGGCCGGCTTTCGCGGGAGTAAGCGATTTCACAGCAGACCGTGATATCGTCTCTTTTACAACAGCTGTTGTAACATTCGGGATTAATTTCTCTGCTTCCAATGCAGCCTGGTCATCTCCGGCCACCATTAGAATCGGCACGCCATGATAGCCAGCCACATAAGCATTGAAGCCCATTTCTCCAATGGCATGATCATTGATGTACATATGTCTTACACCGAAAATCATAGAGTGGGACATAACACCTTTCATGGAAGCACGTGCATGATATCCAACAAAAATGGCACCGCTAAAGCTTGAATCCAGGCCCTGAACCATTGAATATGGCTTAACATCACCAGTAATCAGCTGTGTCTCAGGGTGCATTCTTTCAATAAGCAGGTTGTTCATTTTGGAGTGGCTGTCATTGACAATCACCTCACTGCAGCCTTCTTCAAAGGCAGCTGTCACCACATGGTTTGCCTCATCAGTCATAATCACCCTGCTGCGTTCATAATTGTGCTTCGAAGAGCCGACATGGGTATGATCAGCAAGACCAGTAATTCCTTCCATATCAACAGATAGATAAAGCTTCATTCAGAATCCCCCAAAATATTATATTATTATAGTTTTCTATATTGCGAATTATTTTGATATTTTCTGTAAATTGAATCAGCAATTTATCTTCTTACTGTTAAATGCAAAAAATCCAGCTATCGGAGATGTTCTCTGATAGCTGGATTTCATCTGCGGAAAACAGAAAAAGCAGCTTTATTTATTCATAATTTGTGTATATTTTATATGGGCGTTTTTAAAGGCAACGATCAGGGCCTTTTGCGAGGAGCCGAAATAGCGGCTTTCGATTTCTTCCATTACCTTGTCTGCTTCCAGTATGGATTTGCCGACAAATATCGATTTAATAAATAATGAGGTTAAATTA
Organism: Cytobacillus sp. FSL H8-0458; assembly: GCF_038002165.1. Classification (NCBI taxonomy): domain Bacteria; kingdom Bacillati; phylum Bacillota; class Bacilli; order Caryophanales; family Bacillaceae; genus Cytobacillus; species Cytobacillus sp. FSL H8-0458. Next base: position 4,003,532 of record NZ_JBBOBR010000001.1, read on the forward strand.
ATGGTAGATGAACATTCGGCATCTACAATTTCATCAGTTTCCCTGTCGATCACAAGACCGATAAAGAAGCCATTATATTTTTGCATAATCGGATTGTTCAGTGATGTTTTGCTGTCTCCGATGATATAGACGGTATTTTGTCTGTACATGAACTTGCCTCCTGCAGACCGGATATTATATGAGGCGTTTATGAGGTTATCATAAACATTCATTATAATGCATGGCCCGTACCAAAATTGTAATACAACAGAAGCTGTATTACAATCATTTTTCAATACTTTTCTAAATATTTTATCAATTGAATCTGTCCATTAGATGCGGATTCAATTACTTTTGGCCTGCAAGTCTCATTGCATATTCCAGCAGGTCCTCCCCGCTCATGAGCTTGTCTCCTCCACCCTGTGCAAATTGAGGATTCCCGCCGCCTTTGCCGTTAATCTTCTGCAGAAGTTCTGCTGAAAGGCTCTTCATATCAGATTCAGAATCTGCTCCCCTGGCACAGACAAATTGGAGTTTATCGGCGGTTTCATTGATTAGGATAACATCGGCATTTTCAGTTTGGGAGGCGATTAAGCGTGCCAGCTTCTGCAGCTCCTGGATGGATCGCCCCTCAAAGACCTTGCTGATGCACTTCTCCTTTCCGCCTGTGAACATTTCTTTAGCTTCATAAGCTAACAGGGCTTCCTTTGCTGCTTCCAGCTGCTTCTCCAGGTCCTTTCCATTTTCAATCAGGCGGCTGGCCGCTGAAGGCAGGTCCTGCTCTGGTGCATTTAGAAGCTGACTCAGATTCCCGGTAATTTCATGTTTCGTCTGAAGCTGCTTGAGAATCCGGCTGCCGCAGATAAATTGTACGCGGATTTTCTTTTTTTGGCGCTCCCAGTCCAATATTTTTACACCGGCTACCTGGCCGGTTGATGTTGGGTGTGTTCCGCCGCATCCGTTATAATCAAACTCCGGAATGATCACAAGCCGGATATCTTCACTGACAGACAGCTGCTTACGGAGCGGGAATTGGGAAGCTTCCTCTGCACTCACCCACCTGGCTTCAATCGGACGATTTTCAAGAATGATGGCATTAGCCAGTCTCTCCGCTTCCTCTGCGTGCCCGACAGGCAGTTCACTAATTTCCAAGTCAATAGTTAATATTTCTTTGCCTAAATGAAAGCTGACTGTTTTATAGCCGTAAAGCTCTTCAAATGCAGCCGATAATATATGCTGGCCTGCATGCTGCTGCATATGGTCCAACCGTCTGTTCCAATCGATTTTTCCTGATATTTCGGAAATAGAAGGCTCCAATTCTCTTTCTAAATAATGACGGATCTCCCCTTCCGCTTCTTCGACATCCACCACTTTTATGCCATTGAGTGTCCCCTCATCATGAGGCTGTCCTCCGCCAGTCGGATAAAAGGCCGTTTCTTTCAGGACGGCATATATCCCCCTGTCGTCTGCTGCCTGATATACAAGTTCTGTTTCAAATGTTTTGATATATGGGTCTTCATAATAAAGTTTTTTCATAGAGATCAACCTTCCTTGTGCCTGTTCTATTTTTAAAACTACCGATTATCCAGTTACAGGTCAAGCCACCTATCAGTCAAGGGGAAATTATTAGTAATTTTATCCACGCGGTTTATGGGCTTAATGAAAAAGGTATGTACACCAATAGATAAACAAAAATTATTAAGGAGGATGATGAACATGGCAACAAACAAGCATGTTGTAGGTGCATACGATACAGAACAGGAAGCTATTCAAGCGGTTGAAAAGTTAAGAGCAGAGGGATACCGTCCTGAAGATATTTCCGTAATCAGTAAAAATAAGGACGATGTGGATGCCGTTACAGAAGAAACAGGCACAAAAACGGAAGAGGGATTAGCTGCTGGTGCGGCTACTGGCGGTGTTCTGGGAGGATTAACAGGTCTTCTGGCCGGTGTAGGCGCATTGGCGATTCCCGGAATCGGGCCAATTGTGGCAGCAGGACCAATTGCTGCTACATTAACAGGAGCCGCTGTTGGTGCAGGTGCGGGCGGTATTGCCGGAGCACTTATCGGCATGGGCATTCCAGAGGAAGAAGCACATCGCTATGAAGCAGATGTCAAATCAGGAAAAATCCTTGTGTTAGTCGATCCTGATACGAAGTCTGCAGACTTTACTGACGGCTATACAAATACGGACCGTTCCGTTTTAGATGGAGATCGGACGACGTACACAAGCACTGATCCTTTGAACCCTGGCGAGCTTGATCGCGGAACGAATGCTTTTAAGGATAACACCAGAAACAGCAGCGGTGTTTGGACTGATGAGAATCTGGATTTAAACCGTCCGCTGAGCGGAAACCCTGAAGATCTGAGCACAAATGACCGCACGGTTTCGGCCTATAACGATGATGTCGATACCCGCAATCGAGATGCGTATGATTTTAACAATGTCAGGGAAAACCGTAATAACCCTTATAAAGGATAATGGAAAAAGAGCTATTCCCATGTGGGAGTAGCTCTTTTTAATTAAATTAGCTTGGCCACAATTTTCCCCTTAACAGCCCGCTCAGATAAGCGCTTCAGAGCAGAAGGAACTTCCTCGAGAGCAATCACTTCTTCAAGAAGCGGACTTATCTTTTTTTCTTGCATTAATTTCAGCATTTCATCCCCCATTACCGAGAGATCTGTCTGTTCTGCCAGGTTATTGGATTGATGAGCACTCCCAAGAGCAACCATATGAAAAGATAATGGATGAGCAAAGGAAACGGCCTGTGAAAAATCAGGCTGTCCTGCTATAAAAGCCAGCTGGCCATTAAATGCTAAAGCTTTCAGTGACTTAGTGGCATTATCTCTGCCTACCGTATCCAAGACGGAATGAACACCTTTTCCTTCCGTGATTTCCAGGGTTTTTTCAACAAAGTCATCCCTTTTATAATCTATAGGATAATCAGCACCAAGACTCCTCACATATTCATGATTATGGGAAGATGCCGTAGTAAGAACGGTTAAACCTGCAAGTTTGGCCAGCTGAACAGCAAATCCGCCTACACCGCCTGCACCTGCATGGATTAAAATGGTTTGTCTTTTTTGAATGTGGAGCTTGCGGAAAAGCGATTGATAAGCTGTATATCCGGCACACGGCAAAGCTGCTGCCTCTTCAAAAGATATGGAGTCAGGAATGCGCGAAACGGTATGTGCGGTCGTTACTGCAAATTCAGCAAAGTTTCCCTTTTTGGTTAAATCGCTATGGTAAACAACTCTGTCTCCAGGCTGCCATCCTTGTACGCCTTCGCCGACTTCTTCGATAATACCCGCCGCGTCAACTCCCAGAATATGGGGATATAGCCAATTTGGATTGCCGCCAGTCGCTGTTTTATAATCCACAGGGTTCAAACCAGCCGCATGTACTTTAACCAGAATTTCTCCTTTTTGAGGCTTTGGTTTTTCGGCTTCCCCGATTTTCATCTCTTCCCATAAGCCTTTTCCTTCTAATAATAAAGCTTTCATGATGCTCCTCCTTTAATAAGCGCCCTGTGAATAGGTAAGCTCATAACTGTGTGAATAGATTTCCAGCAGGTTCCCGAACGGATCTTCACAGTACACCATTCGATACGGCTTTTCTCCTGGATAGTATTCCCGAATTGGCATTCTCTGTTTTCCGCCATGCTCCACAATTTTCTCCACAAGCCCTTCGACATCCGGATCTTGCACACAAAAATGAAAAATGCCTGTCTTCCAGAACTCGAAGTTATTTTCAGGATCCTCATTATTCGGAAATTCAAATAGTTCAATTCCCACTTTATCAGAAGTAGACAGGTGGGCAATTTTAAAGCTTCCCCAGCCTGGACCAAACACGTCTGTGCACATCTGCCCGATTGGGCTGTTATCTTCAATTACCTCAGAAGGCTCCATGATGACATACCAGCCGAGCACCTCCTGATAAAAATGGACAGCTTTAGTGATATCCGGCACGGAAAGCCCTATATGCGAAAACGAACGAGGATATGGATTATTCATTTTTTCATCTCCTTATAAAGAATAGTAATTAGTATAGTATTCCCGCTTATTGTTTGTTAAGCAGGCACTTTTAAGTACCTGTTGCTTACTTCCCATCCACCTTCCATAAATTCCATATTTTTCAGGTTTGTCCCTCTTATTTTTCAAAGTTATACTTAAATGTAATGGAATGGAAAATATGAATTCTAGCGGGGGGATATGATAATGAGAAGAGTGTTGCCGGCACAAATTATTTCTCATAGTCAATTTGGTTATAGGAAGATACCATCAAGTGTCCGATGCGAGTGTCCTAAATGCAGTAAGCCGAGCCTTTTTACGATAAAAGCAAATTACAATCATACAAGCAAGTCAAGCATACTTTCCCATGGGAATTGTTCGGCCTGTAAAAAGGAATCCGTTTTTATCATGATACTCAATCAAGATGACCAATCAAGCGACGAGACTATTCTTTATATCTATGATCCTAATTCAGCGAAGGAGCTCCTTACTCAGCTGGAGAAAATAAAGGAAGTGCCGGGAGACCTGACACGCGCCTACCGATCAGCTTTAAACGTCAGCTATTCCAAAGATACGATTGCAACAGCCGTGATGTCCAAGCGGGTCCTTGAGAGTATCCTGAAAAACTTCCTTGGTGAAGAAGTCAAAGGGCAAAACCTTTCAAAGCAGTTTGAACTGCTGCCAAAACATGTTGATTTAGCAAGGCCTCTGCAGTCTTTAAGCCAGCTGGCACAGCCAGGCAGCGCCTTTTACGAGATGCTTGATCTTGAAAAGGATATTGATCTGGATATGGCCTCCCTGCTGATGGAGCTTTTAGAGAGTTTAATAGAGTACTTATTTGTCCTGCCAAATAAAATTGAAATGCTGCAGCAAAAACTAAATCAAAAACTTCACTGATCCCATATTTAACCCCCTTATCTTCACTGATTAAGGGGGTTCTTTTTTACTCTTAATTATTCAACTGTCTTCTGATCTGGTCTTCTGCCTGCTTTAAAATTTCTTCGTCACCGGCTTCTTTATTTGTTATGATATTTGTTTGGTATTTTAAACCTTCATAGTCAACTGTAACTGTAATTTCTTTCATTTTTCCTGATCCTTTCCTGATGTTTTACTATATAAATACCAACAAAAGAACGATTTAAAACTTCTCTATGCCGGTTTCATTTGCTCTTCCAAAATACGGGCCAGCCTTTCTTTCATTTCCTCTTCCGTTACTACCAGGCTGTGGCTGTACATTTTCGTCTTTAGAATAAGTTCGCAGCTTTCATTTACTTCCGGAGAATACCCATAGTATTTGTGATCTAAATCTATTTTTTTGAACTGGAAGGATTTCAGGTTTTTCCATGGAACAAACCTGCTTCCGCTTATAAAGCCGTCATCATAGACTGCAAATACATTAAGGATATCTTTGGCGTTGATTAATGGGATAAACAGTAGATAGAGATATGTCCAGCTAAATTTCATATTATATTTACCGAGTATAAACATAGCGATTAGAAATACAAGCATAACAGCATACATAGTGAGCCCCAGCTTGTTCTTGGAGATAACAGCGCTGTTCGCTGTTTTTTGGGGGAATTTCCTTACTCCTCTCAGATCATTCTTATCTGAAGGAATAAGGGCAGTTTTCTTCATCTTAGTTATGAGGATAATATAGTGATAGCTGAAATAGATAATAAATAACAGAAATATGACCTCGAATAATAATTTCATCGCACCCGCCTCCTTATTCATCTTTACGATTCTATATTGGTAAAGTTTCATCATTACAAAATTTATTATTGTGTTAACAAACTAATTTGAATATAATCTAATTAGATATATATCTAATAAATTACCTCTTCCAGCAGATTAAATAACTATCGAATCAATTTACGCTGAGGTGCGTTAACATGACAAATTGGATTGTATGGAAACAGGAGAAAAATTATCAAAAGCTCTTTTGGGCTGGTGTCATAAATGGAATTGGAAATCGATTTACACAGGTTGCGCTGCTTGCGCTGCTCTACCGTGTAACCGGCTCTGGAGTCGCAATCGGACTTTTATTCGCCATTCGCATGGCACCCTTTTTCTTCATTGCCCCAATAGGGGGCATGCTCGCAGACCGTTTTTCCAAAAAAGCCATTCTGGTGACAGTGGACTTGCTGAGAGTGCCGGCGGTCCTCTGCCTTCTTTTCGTAAGGGAACCGGGGGATCTATGGATTGTTTATACAAGTGCACTCCTGATCTCAATGGGCGACGCCATCTATTCACCGGCCAGGATGTCTGCGATACCTGCCCTTGTAAAATCTGATAGGCTTATATATGTAAATGCGATTGAACAAGTCATGATTGGGGCAGTTCTCATTTTGGGATCAAGCACCGGAGGGATCCTCGCCTACTTTCTGGGAAACCATGCTGCTTTTATGATTAACGGCCTTACCTTTCTGTTATCAGCGTATCTGATCTCCAGGATGGTTTTCCCGTCAGTTTCTGAGGAACACAGGAGGAAACCGGGAACATCGGGAGCCATTTCACCAGGGAAACTGATTCTTGGCTCTTCCGCACTGATTGCCTTTTTTATTATGATGCTGACCATGCCGCTCGCCAATGGTATAGATAATATTCTTGTCAGCATATATGGACTGGAAGTTTTTGATATGGGTGAGTTGGGTGTTGGTTTTATGTATGGCGCACTGGGTATTGGCCTTATTCTAAGCTCCTTTTTTTCCCATATGATGAAACGCAGCCTCCTGGTGCTTGCGATCATCTTTATCGCATTAGAAGGCACCGGCCATATTTTATTGAGCCTTGCACCAAGCTTTTATGCTGCTCTTCTCACCGTTGTGCTGATCACTTTTGCGGGCGGGCTTGGCAACATATGCCTGGACACGGTCATGATGAAATTTATACCCCGATCCAAACAGGGAACCTTTTTTGGTTTAATGCAGATGGTTTCAAACCTTTCACTGGCTATCTCCATGGGCACAGCAGGATTCCTGCTGGAGATATTTGCTCCAAGGACCCTTAGCCTGATCATTGGCCTGGCCTATCTTATTTTTGCTATTATGTATGCACTTTTATTTGCAAGAGTCGATCTTGTAAAAGAAAAGAGGGAGTTTATCAGGGGGATTTAGTTGAATAAGAAAAGCGCAAGCGCCTTGCCCACCCCCGACAAGCACAAGACGAGCCTTACGGAAAGGCGTTCTTTGCCTTTTTGGGAGGATCGGCTTGTGACCTCGAGGAGGTAGGCGCTGGAGCTAGACAATTATCGACGTTCAAAATTTTATACTTTCTTAAAAAGCCCTGCAGGCATTCATTTATCCTGCAGGGCTTCCTTTTAGTTTTCTTCGATTTCTCTGCGGTTTTTCTTAAACATCTTCGATAATACTTCGTACACAATCGGCACAATGATCAGGGTCAATAGTGTCGAGCTTGCCAGACCGCCGATAACGGTAATCGCAAGGCCTTTGGAGATAAGCCCTCCACCGCCGCCGGATCCGATGGCCAGTGGAATTAATGCGCCAATTGTTGCAATGGCTGTCATCAGGATAGGGCGAAGGCGGGTTGCTCCAGCTTCCAGCACAGCTTCCCTCATGACCAGGCCGTCACGTTCCATATGGATGATCCGGTCCACCAGAACGATGGCATTGGTTACGACGATACCAATTAGCATCAGCATTCCCATCATGACCGATACAGAAATGGTTTCACCGGCAATTAATAAGCCAACAAACGAACCAATCACGGCAAATGGAAGGGAGAAGAGAATCGCAAATGGCGCCACTCCTTCTCGGAATGTGACAACCAGAATAAAGTACACAATCGCGATCGCAGCAAGCATCGCAGCGCCAAGCTGTGTAAATGTCTCATTCATATCCGCCTGAACGCCGGCTACACCGACTGTTACACCTTTCGGCAGATCCAATTTATCAATCGCTTCATCTGCTGCAGATGTAGCCTTTGAGATGTCATCGCCTTTTACCTTACCTGATACGGTTGCATAGTACTCACCTTTACTGCGGGCAAGCGTGTTATGTGTTGTCCCCTCTTCCACTGTGATCAGCTCGGAAAGAGGCATGGTTGTACCCAATGCTGTCGGTACTTGAGTCTCCAGAATATCCTCAACGGATTTCGGCTGTTCCGCCTTCTCCTGCTGGACAATGACTTCAAGGGTTTCACCATCTTTTTCAATCGTTGTCAGAACATCCTTGGTGTTTGAAGGATTCAGCATCATGACAATTTGACCCGCTGTCAGACCGTACTGCAGCAGTTCATCCTGCTCCACATTGAAGGTATACTCAACAAAGGCATCTTCTGCACTTGAAGAAATATCCTCCAATTCTTTATTTTCCTTCAGCACATCTTCTACCATTTTGACAGCATCATTCAGTTTATCTAAATCTTCACTGTAGAATGTGTAGCTGACGTCATTGGTTGAACCGGACATAGATGTAAAGCTCTGGCTCTTCCACTCACCAGATTGTCCAATATTAAACACATAATCTTCTATTTCTTCACGGACTTCAAGAAAATTATCCATTTCAGGGTCAAAGATCAGGTACATTAAAGCTCCGCCTGCACCTCCGCCCATCATGGCAGCCATTTGGTCTGCTTCTTCGGTTACAGATATTTGAACGATGTCAATATCATCACGTTTAAGCATTTTTTCTTCTACTGCTTCAACGTTCTTTAATGTTTCTTCTTTCAGTTCTCCAGCTTCAGGTGTGTACGTTAAGTACATCACTTTTTCTTCTTCACTGCCCATAAAGCTGAATCCGATCATTGGTGTCAGTGCTAAGCTTCCTGCCAGCAGGACAACGGCAATGATGGAAGTAATAATCTTATGATTAAGAGACTTCTCAAGTATGCTTTTATACCATTTTGATAGCTTTCCAGCTTCTTTGTGGCTGCCTTCCGTTTTTTCACTATATAATTTCTTTTTAAACAAGAAATGAGATAGTGCCGGAACAATGGTGATCGCTACAAGAAGTGAAGCACCGAGCGCGAAAGTCATGGTCAAAGCGAATGGCGTAAACAGCTCGCCAACCATTCCTCCGACAAAAATGAGCGGCGCGAATACAGCAACGGTTACCAATGTCGAGGAGAGGATTGGCTTGAACATTTCAATCGTAGCTTCTCGAATAAGTGCGCGCCCTGTCAGTTTTTCTTCCTTCAGATGAAGGCGGCGGTAAATATTTTCAACGACTACAATTGAGTCATCAATAACACGGCCAATGGCAACCGTAACGGCTCCCAATGTCATGATGTTCAGCGTAATATCCATCCAGTGAAGCAATAGGAGCGCCATAAAAATCGAAACTGGAATTGATACGATCGAGATGATCGTTGATTTAAAATCACGCAGGAACAGCAAAATAATCAAGACTGCGATCAGCCCGCCGAACACAGCCTTTTCAATCATAGTTGAAACGGATTCTTCAATCGGCTTCCCCTGGTCAAGTGAAAGATCTATGACAAGGCCATCAATCTTTTCCTTTTCTTCCTTGATTAATTCTTTGACATTGTTGACCACTTCAACAGTGTTAGCCTGCTGTTCTTTGACGATTTGAATGGCAATGGCATCATCACCATTTGTACGGGATACAGATTGCACCCTGCCGACCGTATCAATCTCGGCAATGTCGCTCAGCTTTACAAAAGGTGACTGGTTTTGTGCAGTTGGTGTTACCGGGATGAGCATGTTCTTTAATTCATCCTCGGTCATGAACTTGCCGTCCACTGCGACAGCCTGCTCACCCTCTTCAAATTCGTAAAGTCCCAATGATACAGCCATGTTGCTTGCCTGAATCATTTCCTTTACTTTATCTTCGGTGAGCTCAAGCTCAGCCAATTTTTCTTCGTTGTATGTGAGCTGCACTTCTTCCACATGCTGGCCCGTGATGGTCGCTGATGCTACACCATCAATCTTTTCAAGTTTTGGCAGTATGATATCTTCTACCGTTGAAGTTAACTCAACGATATCCTCTGATTTGCTGCTTACACTCAGCGCAGCAACCGGCATCATGTTCATGCTGATGGCCGTAATTGTCGGTTCCTGTGCTCCTTCCGGCAGCTCCACTGCATCCAGAGCAGATTGAAGAGCACGCTTGGCTTCGTCCATATCAATACCATATTCATATTCCACTTGGATATTCGACATGTTAGAATATGAATTTGAGTAAACATATTTAACGTCTTCAAGACCTTCGACGGCTTTTTCGATTGGGATGGACACATCATCCATCACTTTTTCAGGAGTTGCCCCCGGATATACGTCCATTACCATTAAGTAAGGAATTGAGACATCCGGAATAGTCTCCATATTCATCCGTGTACCTGAATAAATGCCAGATACCGTGATAATAATTGTTAACAGCCAGACTGCAAGCTTATTCTGCAGGACAAAATTCACTAACCCTTTCACTTGTGCACCTACCCTAAATTGACTTATTAGACTCAATTACATATAATAATGACCAGGTGGTCATTTGTCAATCATAAAGGAGTGACATTCTTACATGAGCAAGAAGCAATTAATTATGGAAAGCGCTTTAGAACTCTTTGCCAAGCAAGGGTTTGAAGCTACCTCTGTTCAGCAGATCACCGAGCACTCCGGTATTTCCAAAGGAGCTTTCTACTTATCATTTAAATCAAAAGATGAATTGATTATGGCTTTGATCGATCAGTTTATGGAGCAGTTCATCTCAGATGTTGACCGAATAGTCAAAGACCCGAATAACACAGGCGGAGAGCTTTTAAGGAAGTTTTATTACACCACTTTCCACTCCTTTCAAAAGCATTCTGACTTCGCCAAGGTTTTTATTAAGGAACAAGCGCATACTTTTAATGAAGAACTGCTATCAAAAGGCCGCCACTTTGACCAATTAATTGATGATATCACCCTATCGATGCTGGATCGGCTATATGGTGAGGCTGCCCAGCATACAAAATATGATTTAATTTATTGCATTAAAGGCTTCATGCATGTGTACTCTCATTTATTTTTATTTTTCAATATACCTTTGGATTTGGACCTTCTATGCCGGTCACTTGCGGAAAAAACGGACCTGCTGGCAAAGCACTCAACCATTCCGTTTATAACAGACGAGCTCTATGACACGTTCAGGAAGTCCGGACATGAAGAGGTGACAGACGGGCAAATGATTGAAATCATGGAGCAGAAAATAGAGGAATTAGAAGATTCAATTGAAAAAGAATCCCTCGTCCTCCTAAAGAAGGATGTACAGGAGCGCAGCCTGAGTCCTGCTATCGTTCAAGGGCTGATTACAAATATTAGAAACATTCCTCAAAGCAGATGGATTGCTTATCTGCTTTTAAATTACTATGATCTATAGAAAAAAAGGCAGAATGCTTTATCGAGCATCCTGCCTTTTGTATTCAACTTGCTCCTGACATGGATACCAGCAGCATTGTTCAACTAATCTCCCGTTTTCTACTGGCGTTTAATTGTTGTTCCCTAATTTGCTTCTTTATTCTCCTGTCTTTTGTTAGAATCCAGCTTCCCCGCTTTTGGACAAAAAAACGAGGAAAACTGGAGGCAATCCTCCAATTTTCACTCGTTTTAGGGAACATCTTTTTTATGAAATACCCCTTACTCCACAGTAACCGACTTAGCCAGATTACGCGGCTTATCTACGTCACACTCGCGGTGCAGCGCAGCAAAGTAAGAGATCAATTGTAATGGTATTACAGAGATAAGAGGTGTTAATAGCTCGTTCACTTCCGGAATGATAAAGCTGTCTTCTTCTGTTTCCAGCCCTTTCATGGAAATGATGCAAGGGTTTGCTCCGCGGGCAACAACCTCTTTAACGTTGCCGCGAATGCTTAGGTTTACACTTTCTTGAGTTGCCAGAGCAATGATTGGCGTACCGTTCTCAATTAAAGCAATGGTTCCGTGCTTTAATTCTCCGCCTGCAAAGCCTTCAGCTTGAATATATGAGATTTCTTTCAGTTTAAGTGCACCTTCAAGGCCGACATAGAAGTCGATTCCACGGCCAATAAAGAACGCATTGCGAGTAGTGGAAAGGAATTTGCGTGCAATGTCTTCGAACTCTTCCTTTGCATCACAAAGAACTTCCATGGCATTCGCAACGATGCCGAGCTCCTGTACAAGGTTGAAGTCCAGCTCCAATCCGCGGCTCTTCGCAGTTACTTCTGCAAGAATGGATAATACAGCAATCTGGGCTGTATAAGCCTTTGTAGAAGCAACGGCAATTTCAGGGCCTGCATGAAGCAATAAAGTGTAATCCGCTTCACGGGATAGAGTTGAACCTGGAACGTTTGTAATCGTTAACGCCTTATGGCCCATTTCCTTAATATTCACAAGCACGGCACGGCTGTCTGCTGTTTCACCGCTCTGAGAGATAAAGATAAATAACGGCTTCTCTGAAAGCAATGGCATATTGTAGCCAAACTCACTTGAAATGTGAACTTCAACTGGGATTTTTGCGATTTTTTCAATAAACTGCTTTCCAACAAGTCCTGCATGATAAGAAGTACCTGCAGCAATGATATAGATGCGGTCCGCATCGTTCATCGCGTCAACGATTTCCTGATCGATCGTCAGCTCGTCATTATCATTTTGATACTTCTGGATGATTTTGCGCATCACTAAAGGCTGCTCATCGATTTCTTTCAGCATGTAGTGCGGGTATGTTCCCTTTTCAATATCGCTTGCATCCAATTCAGCTGTATATGGATCGCGGCTGATAGCCTCACCATTCAGTGTCTGAATCTGAACAGCATCTTTTGTGACAATAACGATTTCTTTGTCCATCAGTTCAACGTACTGATCTGTAACCTGCAGCATCGCCATTGCGTCAGAAGCGACTACATTGAAAGTTTCGCCTAATCCAACCAGAAGAGGGCTCTTGTTTTTCGCTACAAAAATCGTTTCATTGTTTTCCGCATCCAAAAGGGCAATAGCATAAGAGCCTTTTAATAGTGTCAGCGTTTTACGGAACGCTTCTTCAGTACTTAATCCCTCGCTCACGAATAAGTCAATCAGCTGAACGATGATTTCTGTATCTGTATCACTTTGAAGAGCTACTCCCTGCAAATATTCACGCTTTAAGATGTCATAGTTCTCAATAACGCCATTATGAACAAGCGTAAAACGACCGGAATTGCTTTGATGAGGATGAGCATTGACTGTGCTTGGAACACCGTGAGTCGCCCAGCGGGTGTGTCCAATTCCAGTGTTTGCCATCACATCTTCATCAACAATATTGCGAAGGTCCGCAATACGGCCTTTTTCCTTGAAAACCTGAACGCCATTTTCATTCATAACTGCGATTCCAGCTGAATCATAGCCTCTATATTCAAGCTTTTCCAAGCCTTTTAATAAAATTTCCTTTGAATCTAAATTTCCGATATATCCAACGATTCCACACATACTTCTTTTCCTCCTAATAATGAAGGGGCAAGAAGCCTTTTCGGGGCAGTCCTGCCCCTTATCTCTGATTTTTTATATTCGCCGCTCTGTGGGCATTACAGCCTTTTGAAAGAGCGTTTTTTAATATTAGCATTTCCTTCTCTTTGTCCATTCAGTTGCCTGAATGTTTTAAAGAAGAAATCATCGGTTGTGCTTTCAACCGGGAGGCATCCGCCGAACATTCGATAAACCTCCTCCTCGTCAACTAATCCTTGCGTCCAGGATCAGTTCAGGCGCTTTAAATTAATAGTCTCTCTCACTATCCACCTTTCTCTTTTTGAATGAAGCTGTCCTGTATTCTTAAATACAAAAACAGGACTATCATACATCAAAGTCAGACTTCCGTCAACAAATATGATATAGAAAAGATGGAAGCTGCCATATATAAAAATATGCATAAGGGAGCTCAGGAGTTCCCTTATGCATATGAATTGTGCTTTTTACTCTTTCAATCCCATTTCACTCTCTACAACAGCAGCAATGCGCTCTACATATGAAGCACATAGTTCACCTGTTGGCGCTTCTGCCATTACGCGGACCAGCGGCTCTGTTCCGGAAGGACGGACAAGAATGCGGCCGTTTCCGTTCATTTCTTCTTCAACCTGTGCAATGACTTCTTTTACTTTTTCATTGTCTGTCACATGGTGCTTGTCTGTTACACGGATATTCACAAGCTTCTGCGGAAACTTCTTCATTTCGTTTGCAAGCTCAGATAATGGCTTTTTAGTTACCTTCATAATGTTCACAAGCTGAAGCCCGGTCAAAAGTCCATCTCCTGTAGTGATGTAGTCCAGGAAAATAATATGTCCTGACTGTTCTCCACCAAGGTTATAACCATTCTTCTTCATTTCTTCCACAACATAGCGGTCGCCTACAGCTGTCTGCACACTTTCGACCCCGTTGGCTTCCAGCCCTTTATAGAAACCAAGGTTGCTCATGACAGTAGAAACGACTGTGTTCTGCTTAAGTCTTCCCTGTTCTTTCATGTATTTTCCGCAAATATACATGATTTGGTCGCCATCCACAATATCGCCATTTTCATCAATAGCAATCAAACGGTCTCCGTCTCCATCAAAAGCCAGACCAACATCTGCTTCTCTCTCCTTTACAAAGGCAGAAAGTGCTTCAGGATGAGTAGATCCGACGCCTGCATTGATATTTAATCCATTAGGAGATGCGCCCATCATGGATAAATCTGCATCAAGGTCAGCGAATAAGTGCGTTGCAAGAGGCGAAGTAGCTCCATGCGCACAATCAAGCGCAATATGAATGCCGGAGAAATCTTCATCAACTGTCTGCTTTAAGTACTGAAGATATTTCTGTCCGCCTTCAAAGTAATCATTTACCTGCCCCAGGCTTCCTCCGACCGGTCTTGGAAGCTGATCCTCTGCCATATCCATTAATTCCTCAATCTCCGCTTCCTGAGCATCGGACAGCTTAAACCCATCCGGGCCAAAGAACTTGATTCCGTTATCTTCAACCGGATTATGAGAAGCAGAAATCATGACTCCAGCCTCTGCCCCCAATGCTTTTGTCAAATAAGCAACACCAGGCGTTGAAATAACTCCAAGACGCATAACTTCTGCTCCAATTGATAATAGCCCTGCTACAAGTGCGCCTTCCAGCATATGGCCTGAAATACGGGTATCCCGGCCGATTAATACTTTCGGACGATCATGGTCTTTCGTTAATACATAACCCCCAAAACGGCCCAGCTTAAAGGCCAGCTCCGGTGTCAATTCACTATTTGCAACTCCGCGTACTCCATCTGTACCGAAATATTTACCCATTTTATAATCGCTCCTTCTTACTTTTAAAAAACTATATTAAGCTTCTTCTTTTTTTGTTATCGTTATGGTCGCTTTACCTGCAGCAGGCTTTATATCCACATCTGTAGGGCCCTCTACGTTGATTGGCACCTCATGATCACCTTCTCCAAGGTCTGCCAGGCTCAAATACAGATTAAAATCGTCCGCTTTGAGATCTTGAACTCTGCTGCTTTTCCCGGTAACCGTAATACTTGTCCTTCCGGAAGCAGGATTTTTAAGGACCGCTTCATATTCTTCTGATAAGCCGGCTAAGTTAATGGCAAGGCTGGAAAAGGTCTTGGTTACCTCCTGATCCTGTGCCTGTGCCTGTGTTTCTTCGGCAGGCTCCTCTGTGTTTTCCTCTTCTTCTTTTCCTGCATTCTCCTCAGTGCTGACGTCAATGGACGCCTTCACTGTTTTAGGATCTACTGCTGAAATCCCATCCGGGATAATAACCGGCAGGGTTAGCACAGTATCTTTCTGAATCTTGCTGACATCTACCTCTACCCTGACACTTTCAGTCTCATTCAAAATATCTTCCCGGCCCGTTATTGAAGCCTCATTAACATCAAGTTTAATCGAATTAATGGTTACCCCATCTTGAGCTTCCCCATTCCGGACGATCGTAATAGGCACCGTCTTGCTTAACTGCTTAACCGGAACTGTTACCCGAATCACCTGAGGCTCCACAACGACATCAAGCTTATTCATCTCACGGTCCAATACCCTGACTGTTGCATCATCAGCGATTGTCTCGGTTATAGGGCCCTTCACATCCAGAGTGGCTTTGACAAAACTGATCCGCTCGATCACTTCTTTGGCTCCCGTGATTTTAACCGTCTTTGGTTCTGCAGATGCCGCTTCAGCTGTATAGCCCTCACCAAGAAGGCCATTATTAAATTCTGCATCCACTTTGAATTCCTGTGTGACTTTTTCGTGGACGGTCACATCTGCATATTGAGGGTTAATGGTCACATCCAGTTTATCTGAGATATCGCGGACCTTTATTTTCACTCTTTGAGAGCCAATTTCAGCATTCGTTAAATCTGCATAAACTTCAAAGTTCTGCAGTTTTTTTGCTTGCTCCAGGTGGCTTTTGGGGCCTTTGATACTCAAATCAACTGTGTCAGGAATACCGGTAACGACCAGGTTTTCCGTATCATAATAGCTTTTCACGGGGACATCTTCAATAATGTCTGAATCCTGCTGGCCAGGAACGTTTGTTACTTTCAGCTCCTTATCTGCATCATATACAGAATAAAACAGAAAAAAGGCCAGGATCAGGGCGACAATTTTCATGAACCAGCGGGTATCAACCAATTTATCAATTAATTTATCCATTCCTTTTTCCCCTCCAGTTCCAACGACCTGAAGAAGTCTGCTTTATTTTTTGCTGCACAAGCAATTCATTGGAAAGCATATCTTTAAAAGCCTCTGCTTTTAAATCACGATGCAGTTCACCGTTTTTGGTTAAAGAAACATTTCCCGTTTCCTCTGAAACAATAATGGTAATACTGTCGGTTACTTCACTAATGCCTAAAGCAGCCCTATGTCTGGTGCCCAGTTCTTTTGAGATGAAAGGACTTTCTGACAGAGGCAGATAACAGGCTGCTGCCGCCACACAATTCTTTTGAATGATAACAGCTCCATCATGCAGCGGTGTATTCGGTATAAATATATTAATCAGGAGCTCAGATGAAATTTTGGAATCCAGCCCAATCCCGGTTTCAATATAATCGTTCAACCCTGTTTCCCGCTCAACTGAAATTAGCGCGCCAATGCGCCGTTTAGCCATATAATCTACAGCCTTCGCAATAGACTCGACCAGTTTCTCCTGATTTTCCTCCTCCTGATTAGCCGTCCTTGAGAAGAATCTTCCTCTCCCCAATTGTTCCAATGCTCTTCGCAGCTCCGGCTGGAAAATGATTATGATGGCCAGAAATCCCCAAAGAAGCACTTGTTCCATCATCCACCCTAAAGTTTGCAGGTGAAACATGTCACTTGCTACTTTAACCAGGATAATGACAAAAATCCCTTTCAGTAATTGGACAGCCTTTGTTCCTTTAACAATCATTATGAGTTTATAGATGACGTACCAGACAAGGAGAATGTCTATTGTATTAGCCAACAATTTCATTATAGAGAGATCCGCAAACGACATTATCCTTCCTCCAAATATATATTTCAAAAGCAAAAATGCCTAATGTTCCTTTATGTAACTTTCATATTATATCATATTCATCGCTAATTCCAATTTTGAAACAGCATATGCCATCTGGAAAATTCAGCATTGTCATTTGCATACTAAGAATCCCTGCTTTATAGCAGGGATTCTCTTTATTATTGACTACTTTTCTTTGTCTGTTTCTCCGGTTTCAAAGACATTTACAGCATCCTTTGTTGCGGTTTTGATGTGATACCACAGCCATTCGAATATGGCATCTACCTCTTCAATTTCACCGGTAACATTACCGGCCGAAGCCATATACTGCTGGCCATTGATGACCGTAGCATTTCCGTCTATTTCGCCCTTGATTTCCAAGTCGCCGTTCTTAACTACAACATCGCCTTTTACCACTTCACCTTCAGGTACAATCACTTTATCGTTTTGCACCACGAGGTTCGGCTGCTTAGAAACGGATAATTGTTGATCCTGATCCCAGGAAGATGCGATGCTTCCCATCATCAGAACAAGAAAGAGTGACGCCGCCGTTAAAAGCGGATGATGCCTGAACCAGCGCTGAACCCCGACCTTCCGCTTTTCTTTTGGCAATTTTGCCATAACATTTGCCGTGAAATTTTCAGGTGCCTGTATATGTGAAGTGCTTTGGACTAAAGCGATCGTTTTCTTTAATTCATGGAAATGAGTCTGACACTCCACGCAGTTTTGCAGATGTGCCCTTAATTCCTTCTCATGTTCGGCTGAGATCTCTTCATCTAGGTACTCGTGCATATAAACAACCATTTCTGCTGGACATTTCAAAGTTCTCACCCTCTTTATTAAACATATCTTAATTGATTTCTAAGAGCTTCCCGTCCCCGGTGAATCCGGGTCTTTACGGTTCCCAATGGAAGATCGAGCGTTTCACTGATCTCGTTCAGCGATAATTCTTCAATATATTTTAAAACAATAACCGAACGATATTTTTCAGGAAGCTTCGATATTTCTCTTTGGATTGTTTCCTGCAGTTCCAGGCTTTCTACATCATCCTCCGGCAGCCTCGCATCTGAAGCGATTTGAGAATACATGTTCAATCCATCCGTTCCGGCGACCTCTGCATCCAGATAATAATCAGGCTTCTTTTTTCTGATTCTGTCTATACAAAGGTTAGTGGCAATCCGATAGAGCCATGTGGAAAATTTCAAGTCAATATTAAAGCTGGCAATATTTACATAAGCTCTTAAGAAGGCCTCCTGAGCGATATCCTCTGCCTCATGCCTGTTTCCCAGCATTCTGTAGCAAATCTGAAAAACTTTATCTTTGTATATTTCAACAACTTCAGCATAAGCATCCTGGTCGCCTTTTAATACTTGCTTTATCCTATTTTTTACGAGTGTCTCCATTTTTTTACCTCCGCTCCAGTGCGGCTAATCGATAATACGAATCGATAGCGGAAAAGGTTTCGTTTTAATTAAAAAACATTCAATTTCTATATTAGCAAATTTTTACTTATTCTGGTTTATTTTTTTTCTTTTAGGGTATAAAAGTACTAAAATTATCGAAAAGGGTTGGTTACAGTGTGTGTTAAGGAATTATTGAGAGATATAGAGGATTGCCGGACAAGAATGATTCAATTAGCAGCTTCCGGATCTTTTACAGATCACATGGTAGTTGATACCAGCAATAAACTTGATGAACTTCTAAATAAATATTATACACTTACAGCAAAAAAATGAGCAGAACTTGTCTAAGTTCTGCTCATTTTTATTTTCCTTTATTATAGAAGCTTTTCTCCAAATAGTGAACCCATAAGTGCAACTGCTACAGTAGCTGTTTTGTTTTTGTCATCCAAAATGGGATTAACCTCTACAAATTCAGCCGATGTAATAATTTGTGCTTCTGCAAGCATCTCCATGGCCAAGTGGCTTTCACGGTAGCTGATGCCGCCAATAACCGGAGTTCCGACACCCGGTGCATCATGTGGATCCAGCCCATCCAAATCAAGAGACAGATGAACACCATCTGTATTTCTTTCTTTTAAATATGTAATAGATTCTTCCATGACCTTTGTCATACCAAGACGATCAATTTCATGCATGGTGTACACTTTAATGCCTTTTTCCTTAATAAGCTCCCGTTCTCCTTCATCCAATGACCTTGCCCCAATAATGACAATATTCTCCGGCTTAACCTTTGGACCATATCCCCCTACATTGGTTAAAAGCGGATGGCCCATACCCAGGCTTACAGCAAGCGGCATGCCATGAATGTTTCCTGAAGGTGATGTCTCAGCTGTATTTAAATCACCATGGGCATCATACCAGATTACCCCAAGATTGGAATAGTGCTTCGATACCCCTGCCAATGTTCCAATCGCAATGCTATGGTCGCCGCCGAGCACTAATGGAAAAGAACCGCCTTTTATTGCGTGATCAACTTTTTCTGCAAGCATTTCTGTTTTTTCAGCAATAAGGTGCAAGTTTCGAAGATTTGAATTTGGATCGATTTGAACCTCCGGACGGCCGACAGCAATATCGCCCTGGTCATGAATTTCTTCAAATAAACATTTTAATCGTTCATTCACTCCGGCATAACGAATCGCACTTGGCCCCATATCCACACCGCGTCTCATCTGGCCAAGATCCATCGGCATCCCAATTATCGATAATTTCTGTCTATTCATAATATAAGTCCTCCCTTTCCCTTCATATATACATTTTAACCGCTTTCAATCATATGACTCAACTCGACAAAATCGTGTATATATATGCGCTGCCGGGGGTGAAGGTCCTAATTTTCCGATGTATATATGATATTTATAAAATAAAAAATCCTTAAACCACATGGGTTTAAGGATTGGTATATTATGTATGTTGGTGGAGCCTAGCGGGATCGAACCGCTGACCTCCTGCGTGCAAAGCAGGCGCTCTCCCAGCTGAGCTAAGGCCCCATTTGGAGCGGAAGACGGGATTCGAACCCGCGACCCCCACCTTGGCAAGGTGATGTTCTACCACTGAACTACTTCCGCAGTATATTTGTATTTACAAGTAAGACCTTCAGGACTCGATTCCTAAGGTCTGCGTTTTTCTATAAAGTGAGCCATGAAGGACTCGAACCTTCGACCCTCTGATTAAAAGTCAGATGCTCTACCGACTGAGCTAATGGCTCATAATATAATACTGTTGCCTAAACTGTGCTTCAAAGCCCTTTGGTCTTTGTCGCAGATTTTAAAAGCTTGCCATTCAGAGATGTAACGCCTCGATGCTGCAATCTTTTAAAATCCTCTACCGATTGAGCTAATGGCTCATACTCATAAAAATGGCTGGGCTAGCAGGATTCGAACCTGCGAGTGACGGAGTCAAAGTCCGGTGCCTTACCGCTTGGCTATAGCCCAATAATTACAAAATAAAAAGGACATTCTTAGCTTGTCCAGTTTTTGTGATTTTATTAAGTATAAGTGGTGGAGGGGGGCAGATTCGAACTGCCGAACCCGAAGGAGCGGATTTACAGTCCGCCGCGTTTAGCCACTTCGCTACCCCTCCATCTGCGAAAAACAGATGGTGCCGGCGAGAGGACTTGAACCCCCAACCTACTGATTACAAGTCAGTTGCTCTACCAATTGAGCTACACCGGCAAATATGGTGGAGGATGACGGGATCGAACCGCCGACCCTCTGCTTGTAAGGCAGATGCTCTCCCAGCTGAGCTAATCCTCCATTATGGTGACCCCTACGGGATTCGAACCCGTGTTACCGCCGTGAAAGGGCGGTGTCTTAACCGCTTGACCAAGGGGCCTAGTATTCTAGTTGTCTACATTAAGAGAGCTTCCAACCGGGCTCGAACCGGTGACCTCTTCCTTACCATGGAAGTGCTCTACCTGCTGAGCTATGGAAGCAGCAGCTCATAATTCCCATAAGGGGCTTTATGAAAATGGCTCCGCAGGCAGGATTCGAACCTGCGACCGTTCGGTTAACAGCCGAATGCTCTACCACTGAGCTACTGCGGAAAAGTGGTATTATAAAACAGCCTGGCAACGTCCTACTCTCACAAGGGGACAGCCCCTAACTACCATCGGCGCTGAGAAGCTTAACTTCCGTGTTCGGTATGGGAACGGGTGTGACCTTCTCGCTATCGCCACCAGACTATTTTCAAAAGACAAGTATGATTATACTTTCTTTTGTAGTTTTTTTCAAGAGGAAATTTCATTTTCGTTCCCTCAAAACTAGATAATGTATGAAGAAGCATTTGCCGAGTATTCACCAATGACTTGGTTAAGTCCTCGATCGATTAGTATCAGTCAGCTCCACATGTCGCCACGCTTCCACCTCTGACCTATCAACCTGATCATCTTTCAGGGATCTTACTAGCTTGACGCTATGGGAAATCTCATCTCGAGGGGGGCTTCATGCTTAGATGCTTTCAGCACTTATCCCTTCCGCACATAGCTACCCAGCGATGCCTTTGGCAAGACAACTGGTACACCAGCGGTGCGTCCATCCCGGTCCTCTCGTACTAAGGACAGCTCCTCTCAAATTTCCTGCGCCCACGACGGATAGGGACCGAACTGTCTCACGACGTTCTGAACCCAGCTCGCGTACCGCTTTAATGGGCGAACAGCCCAACCCTTGGGACCGACTACAGCCCCAGGATGCGATGAGCCGACATCGAGGTGCCAAACCTCCCCGTCGATGTGGACTCTTGGGGGAGATAAGCCTGTTATCCCCGGGGTAGCTTTTATCCGTTGAGCGATGGCCCTTCCATGCGGAACCACCGGATCACTAAGCCCGACTTTCGTCCCTGCTCGACTTGTAGGTCTCGCAGTCAAGCTCCCTTGTGCCTTTACACTCTGCGAATGATTTCCAACCATTCTGAGGGAACCTTTGGGCGCCTCCGTTACTTTTTAGGAGGCGACCGCCCCAGTCAAACTGCCCACCTGACACTGTCTCCCGCCCCGATCAGGGGCGCGGGTTAGAATTTCAATACAGCCAGGGTAGTATCCCACCGACGCCTCCACCGAAGCTGGCGCTCCGGTTTCTCAGGCTCCTACCTATCCTGTACAAGCTGTACCAAAATTCAATATCAGGCTACAGTAAAGCTCCACGGGGTCTTTCCGTCCTGTCGCGGGTAACCTGCATCTTCACAGGTACTATAATTTCACCGAGTCTCTCGTTGAGACAGTGCCCAGATCGTTACGCCTTTCGTGCGGGTCGGAACTTACCCGACAAGGAATTTCGCTACCTTAGGACCGTTATAGTTACGGCCGCCGTTTACTGGGGCTTCGATTCAAAGCTTCGCTTGCGCTAACCTCTCCTCTTAACCTTCCAGCACCGGGCAGGCGTCAGCCCCTATACTTCGCCTTGCGGCTTCGCAGAGACCTGTGTTTTTGCTAAACAGTCGCCTGGGCCTATTCACTGCGGCTCATCAGGGCTATTCACCCTAATGAGCACCCCTTCTCCCGAAGTTACGGGGTCATTTTGCCGAGTTCCTTAACGAGAGTTCTCTCGCTCACCTTAGGATTCTCTCCTCGCCTACCTGTGTCGGTTTGCGGTACGGGCACCTTTTCCCTCGCTAGAGGCTTTTCTTGGCAGTGTGGAATCAGGAACTTCGGTACTAAATTTCCCTCGCCGTCACAGCTCAGCCTGTGTGGTAACGGGATTTGCCTCGTTACCGGCCTAACTGCTTGGACGCGCTAATCCAGCAGCGCGCTTACCCTATCCTCCTGCGTCCCCCCATTGCTCAAACGGTAAAGAGGTGGTACAGGAATATCAACCTGTTGTCCATCGCCTACGCTTTTCAGCCTCGGCTTAGGTCCCGACTAACCCTGAGCGGACGAGCCTTCCTCAGGAAACCTTAGGCATTCGGTGGATGGGATTCTCACCCATCTTTCGCTACTCATACCGGCATTCTCACTTCTAAGCGCTCCACCAGTCCTTGCGGTCTGGCTTCAACGCCCTTAGAACGCTCTCCTACCACTGACATCGGAAGATGTCAATCCACAGCTTCGGTGATACGTTTAGCCCCGGTACATTTTCGGCGCGGAGTCACTCGACCAGTGAGCTATTACGCACTCTTTAAATGGTGGCTGCTTCTAAGCCAACATCCTGGTTGTCTAAGCAACTCCACATCCTTTTCCACTTAACGTATACTTTGGGACCTTAGCTGGTGGTCTGGGCTGTTTCCCTCTTGACTACGGATCTTATCACTCGCAGTCTGACTCCCATGGATAAGTCTTTGGCATTCGGAGTTTGTCTGAATTCGGTAACCCGATGGGGGCCCCTAGTCCAAACAGTGCTCTACCTCCAAGACTCTTACTACATGAGGCTAGCCCTAAAGCTATTTCGGAGAGAACCAGCTATCTCCAGGTTCGATTGGAATTTCTCCGCTACCCACACCTCATCCCCGCACTTTTCAACGTGCGTGGGTTCGGGCCTCCATCCAGTGTTACCTGGACTTCACCCTGGACATGGGTAGATCACCTGGTTTCGGGTCTACGACCACATACTCATTCGCCCTATTCAGACTCGCTTTCGCTGCGGCTCCGTCTTATCAACTTAACCTCGCATGTAATCGTAACTCGCCGGTTCATTCTACAAAAGGCACGCTATCACCCATTAACGGGCTCTAACTACTTGTAGGCACACGGTTTCAGGATCTCTTTCACTCCCCTTCCGGGGTGCTTTTCACCTTTCCCTCACGGTACTGGTTCACTATCGGTCACTAGGGAGTATTTAGCCTTGGGAGATGGTCCTCCCTGCTTCCGACGGGATTTCTCGTGTCCCGCCGTACTCAGGATCCACTCTGGAGGGAACGAAGTTTCAACTACAGGGCTTTTACCTTCTCTGGCCGGCCTTTCCAGACCTGTTCATTTACCTCGTTCCTTTGTAACTCCGTGTAGAGTGTCCTACAACCCCAGGAGGCAAGCCTCCTGGTTTGGGCTAATCCCGTTTCGCTCGCCGCTACTCAGGGAATCGCGTTTGCTTTCTCTTCCTCCGGGTACTTAGATGTTTCAGTTCCCCGGGTCTGCCTTCCATATCCTATGTATTCAGATAAGGATCCCATCCCATTACGGATAGGGGGTTTCCCCATTCGGAAATCTCCGGATCAAAGCTTACTTACAGCTCCCCGAAGCATATCGGTGTTAGTACCGTCCTTCATCGGCTCCTAGTGCCAAGGCATTCACCGTGCGCCCTTTCTAACTTAACCGTATTTGACAGGTTCATCGAAGATGAACAAAATCAAAGGTTTTTAACTCTATTTAACATAGAGAGAATTCACTAAAATGGCGATTACTCGGTTATTGCTTCTTCATAATCATTATCTAGTTTTCAAAGAACGAATCTTTCATTGAGAGATTGAACTCTCAAAACTGAACGAACAAAGAACGTCACGTTTCTTGTAAATATTCCTTAGAAAGGAGGTGATCCAGCCGCACCTTCCGATACGGCTACCTTGTTACGACTTCACCCCAATCATCTGTCCCACCTTAGGCGGCTGGCTCCAAAAGGTTACCCCACCGACTTCGGGTGTTACAAACTCTCGTGGTGTGACGGGCGGTGTGTACAAGGCCCGGGAACGTATTCACCGCGGCATGCTGATCCGCGATTACTAGCGATTCCGGCTTCATGCAGGCGAGTTGCAGCCTGCAATCCGAACTGAGAATGGTTTTATGGGATTCGCTTAACCTCGCGGTTTCGCAGCCCTTTGTACCATCCATTGTAGCACGTGTGTAGCCCAGGTCATAAGGGGCATGATGATTTGACGTCATCCCCACCTTCCTCCGGTTTGTCACCGGCAGTCACCTTAGAGTGCCCAACTGAATGCTGGCAACTAAGATCAAGGGTTGCGCTCGTTGCGGGACTTAACCCAACATCTCACGACACGAGCTGACGACAACCATGCACCACCTGTCATCCTGTCCCCCGAAGGGGAACGCCCTATCTCTAGGGTTGTCAGGAGATGTCAAGACCTGGTAAGGTTCTTCGCGTTGCTTCGAATTAAACCACATGCTCCACCGCTTGTGCGGGCCCCCGTCAATTCCTTTGAGTTTCAGCCTTGCGGCCGTACTCCCCAGGCGGAGTGCTTAATGCGTTTGCTGCAGCACTAAAGGGCGGAAACCCTCTAACACTTAGCACTCATCGTTTACGGCGTGGACTACCAGGGTATCTAATCCTGTTTGCTCCCCACGCTTTCGCGCCTCAGCGTCAGTTACAGACCAAAGAGTCGCCTTCGCCACTGGTGTTCCTCCACATCTCTACGCATTTCACCGCTACACGTGGAATTCCACTCTTCTCTTCTGCACTCAAGTTCCCCAGTTTCCAATGACCCTCCCCGGTTGAGCCGGGGGCTTTCACATCAGACTTAAGGAACCGCCTGCGCGCGCTTTACGCCCAATAATTCCGGACAACGCTTGCCACCTACGTATTACCGCGGCTGCTGGCACGTAGTTAGCCGTGGCTTTCTGGTCAGGTACCGTCAAGGTACCGGCAGTTACTCCGGTACTTGTTCTTCCCTGACAACAGAGTTTTACGATCCGAAAACCTTCATCACTCACGCGGCGTTGCTCCGTCAGACTTTCGTCCATTGCGGAAGATTCCCTACTGCTGCCTCCCGTAGGAGTCTGGGCCGTGTCTCAGTCCCAGTGTGGCCGATCACCCTCTCAGGTCGGCTACGCATCGTGGCCTTGGTGAGCCGTTACCTCACCAACTAGCTAATGCGCCGCGGGCCCATCTGTAAGTGATAGCGAGATGCCATCTTTCAGCTTTTCCTCATGTGAGGAAAAGAGTTATCCGGTATTAGCCCCGGTTTCCCGGAGTTATCCCAGTCTTACAGGCAGGTTGCCCACGTGTTACTCACCCGTCCGCCGCTGACTTCAGGGAGCAAGCTCCCATCTGTCCGCTCGACTTGCATGTATTAGGCACGCCGCCAGCGTTCGTCCTGAGCCAGGATCAAACTCTCCATATAAGAGTTGATTAAGCTCGTTTTGTCTTTTCATAAAAGACTAATGATTTAAACGTTGACGTTTTTGTTCGTTCAGTTTTCAAAGATCAATCCGCCGCTCAGAAGCGACTTTCTCAATATATCACATGTCAACTTCGACGTCAACAACTTTTTTCAAGTTGTTATTATTAATGCTTTCCGTCATCAGCGACGTTTATTAATATACCAAGATACCAATAAGAAGTCAACAGCCTTTTTAAGTTTTTTTCTTCAGCACCAAATTATATTACCCCTTCTTTTGATGATGCTGGCGGGAACGCATGTATTTCAGGCAATCTGCTGGTGCTGCCAGACGCTGAAATAATGAAAATAAAATTTTATATCGTTCCTCCATGGCTCTTTTGACAATATGATCGATACGGTCATCTTTTAAATCAAATAATATTTCGTCCATTTCCCGCTTAATCAGATACTCCATTTCTTTTAGCTCTTTTTGGCTTAAAAGCATTCCCATCATTTTGATTGCCTCCAATACATTTTTCAATTTGTATTTTGTAGTATTTTTCCAATTAAGATTTTTTATGAATAAATTTTTTTATACATGGAAGAGACAAGTTCAGCATAGGTATGAGACTAGGAAGGTATCGGACGAGGTGATCGATTATGAACTTTTTTTATGTATTGAATGGTAAGTCTTTAAAACAAATATCGCTGGTTGTCATTGCAGCATTTTTCACGGCTTGGTTCCTCTTCATGCAGAGTATTGTCCACTTGCCTGCTTTTTCAGCTAAAGACGGGCCTAAGGCGATATACAAAGGGGAAAAGGATTTAGCCCTCACCTTTAATATAGGATGGGGGGATGTTAAAGCAGAGCCCATATTGGATATCCTTAAAAAAGAGAATGTTAAATCTGCGACCTTTTTTCTTGCCGGCTCCTGGGCTGAACGCCATCCGGATTTAGTTTCAAGAATCGTGAAAGAAGGCTATGAAATCGGAATTCTGGGCTATGGCTATGAAGATTATACAGAGCTTGAAGAGGATAAAATCAGGAGGGACCTCGCAAAGGCGCAGGAAGCATTTAGAAAGCTGAACATTAAAGATATTAAGCTCGTTCGCGCCCCAACAGGGCACTTTGACCAGAAAACCTTAAAGGTTGCTGACCGGATGGGCTATACCGTTGTCCATTGGAGCGTCGATTCAAAGGATTGGACGAATCCGGGTGTCGAGAGGATTGCAGAGAATGTATCAAAGGCAAAAAAAGGAGATATCGTACTTTTGCATGCTTCCGATTCTGCCAAGCAAACAGCCAAAGCACTTCCGCTCATTTTAAATGATGTAGAATCCAAGGGGCTCAACTTCGTTTCCGTCTCAGAAATGATTGCGAATGCAGAGACAAAGACAAATGAAATTAAATAAACAAAAGCCATCCGTTATTTGGATGGCTTTTTAGCTATATGGCTTCTTTGCTTTTGGGAATCTTCATTCAGCTTATGAAGAATAAGCAGCTGATAGGTGTTGCAGACTAATAACGGGATCAGCATAAGATATAGCCAGCTTTCTTCGTTTACCCTTAATACAGGCACCCACTCAATGGCGGTTACGACCACCATGAAGAAGACTGCAGGAATAAAGGCATGCTGGTTGGTCTGTTTGGTTTTAATTGCTGCGACCACAAGAGCGACTATAAGAAGAAATGCTGCAACGCCAACATACGGAAGCATGCTGTCTCCCGCACCAGCAAAAGCCTTATAGCGGAAATAAACCAAGTCAAATAATGCAAATAAAATAAGGACAATCTGAATAGGATTCCATAATCCTTTGAAAATCCCCAATCCAAAGCGGTGTACAGTCAAATAAGCAAAAAAGCCCATTTGGCTAATAATACTGAAGATTAATCCTACACCGATAAGCCAGAACAATACTGACAGAATCTCCAGGAAATCGAAGTCAGTAAAAATAGGCGCAAATTCATCCCAGCGCACAATGAACCCGACAACTCCAGTCGTTATTCCTCCGACTAAAAGAGTTGTTATAAAAAGCTTTACCCAATTACGGCTAGTCAATTTATTTTTCCCCCATAATAAATAAATTCATTCTTATTGATTGTACCAACCAGAGTTTGAAAAATCTAGGCATTGTATTTCCAGCGCATAATATTTGCTGAAAATCTTCATTCTAAAGGTAAGGACACCTCTGAAAGGAGCTTCACCATGAAGAAAAAATTTCGTTTGCTCCTTCCATTAGCGCTAGTGTTTTTCATATCAGGCTGCGGCCAAGGTGAATCGGGCGCCGGCCAAATGGATTATGAGCAAACTAAAAAAATGGTTGTTGATATATTAAAGACAGATGAAGGAAAAAAAGCACTCGAAGAATTGATGGCTGATGAAAAAATGCAGCAGAAGATGGTCATGGACCAAAAGGTAGTAAGCGAAACCATTGAAAAAACCTTAACTTCCGATAAAGGCACAGAGTTTTGGAAGAAGTCTTTTGACGATCCAAAGTTTGCCGAAAGCATGGCAAAAAGTATGCAAAAGGAAAATGAGCAGCTTTTAAAAGATCTTATGAAAGACCCTGAATACCGGGGAATGATGATAGAAGTATTAAAAGATCCCGAGCTTGAAAAAGAAGTTACAAATGTCCTTAAAAGCAAGGAATATCGGGAGCACATTCAGAAAGTAATGACTGAGACATTTGAAAGCCCGCTTTTTAAAGCCAAAATTCAGGACATCCTTCTGAAAGCAGCAGCGGAAACGAAAAGCGGCGGTGAGCAGGGCGGACAAGAAAGCGGGGGTCAAGGCGGCGGCCAGGGTGAAGCCCAGGGCGGTGGTGGCGGTGGCGCCCAGGGCGGCGGAGCATAACCCTTTTAAAAAGAAAACCTCTTCCATTTCGGAAGAGGCTTTTTCATTATTTGCTTTCAATTGTTTGGATAACTTTGCGGGCAATTTCCGTATAGATTTGACCGAGCTTATGGTCTTTATCATAAATGGACGGAGCGAAGTCTTCTTCATTCCAATCAGGCTGCTGAAGAGGCAGCTGGCCCAGCACTTCTGTCCGCAGTTCATCAGCAAGCTTCTCGCCGCCGCCCTGCCCAAATACGTGCTCTCTTTCTCCAGTCAATTGACTCTCAAAGTAGGCCATGTTCTCGATAACACCCAGGATTTCATGCTCTGTGCGAAGTGCCATTGCACCAGCTCTGGCCGCAACAAATGCGGCTGTAGGATGCGGAGTTGTCACAACAATTTCCTTGCAGGAAGGAAGCATTGTATGCACATCCAGGGCAACATCTCCTGTTCCCGGAGGCAAATCAAGAAGAAGGTAGTCTAATTCACCCCACTCAACTTCATTGAAGAAGCTGTTCAGCATTTTGCCAAGCATCGGCCCTCTCCAGATAATCGGCGCATTATCTTCCACAAAGAATCCCATTGAAATCACTTTTACGCCAAAACGTTCAACCGGCAGAATTCGCTCTCCTCTGACCACGGGACGCTTCGTAATGCCCATCATATCCGGAACGCTGAATCCATAGATATCAGCATCGATCAATCCAACTTTTTTGCCCAGCCTTGCCAGGGATACAGCCAGGTTGACCGAAACGGTGGATTTGCCGACTCCGCCTTTTCCGCTGGCAATGGCAATGAATTCCGTCTTATTACCAGGAGAAAGCAGGCCTTTGTCTTCTTCCGCCGCTGCCTCTCTATATTGTGAAAGCACTTCATCCGGAAGCTCGCTGAAGCGGATGCCGACGGTCGCCGCCCCTGCTTCTTTTAAAAGATTGACGACTTCCGTCTGAAGCTGAAGCTGTTCAGCTGTACCTGTCTTGGCGACTTGAATCTTAACGCTGACATGATTCTTTTCTTCCTTGATTTTAATTTCTTCAATGGCGTTAAGTTCGCCCAATGTTCTATGTATAAATGGTTCCTTCAAGCCGCTTAAAGCTTCTCTGACTTTCTGTTCAGTTAACATACATTGCACCCGCCTTTTGAATTCGTTTCCATTTCAGTATAACATATTGAAAATTCTTTACAGTTAATTGTATCACACCGGAAAAATATTCAAAAAAGAAAAGGCACTCTATCAGCACCTTTTCATTCCCATGTTTCGGTCAATTCTTTTTCATTGGTATAGTAGCGCATAATTCCATTATAGATGGAGGCAGCGATTTTATCCTGATATTCATCCGTTTTCAGGCTGGCCCGTTCCCCCGGGTTTGATAAGAATCCCACTTCTACTAAGACACCCGGCTTTTTGGCGTATTTTAAAATGAATACATTGTTTAAAGGCTTGGAATTCCGCTTCGTATTTTCCAGATTGCGACGGAGTTCATCCTGTATGAATTTTGCGGCTTTGGCATTTTCCTTAATCCCAGGCGCATAGAAAGTCTGCGCTCCGCTCCATCGTGGAGAAGGAATGGAATTTAAATGGATGCTGACATAAAAATCAGAATTTGACGTATTTATCATTTCAAGCCGTTTCTTCAGGTCTTCAACTTTTCTCCGGCTGTATCCCCTCGTTCCCTCTGGTGCGAGGTCCCTATCGTCCTCCCTCGTCATGAGCACAAGCGCTCCCTGCTCCTGGAGGTAATCCCTTACTTTTAATGATACTTCCAGTGCAATATCTTTCTCGAGTGCCCCTTCGTCACCTGCCCCGCCATCCGGGCCGCCATGGCCGGGATCAAGCAAGATGATCTTCCCGGTTAAAGGCAGATTCCACGATTCCCAGGAATCATCATCCATAAAGTCATATTGTAAAATAAGAAAAAGGACGATAAGCCCGATCGCAAACCCGCCTATTTTTAATTTTTTCTTCATACGCCCTAATCAGTCCCCTCCTGCTTATCCTCATTTCAATATATGGGACAAGACGGAGATCTAGAACTTCGATCAGGACAGCGGTCTGATCAAATTAACTTTTCAGTGGAGACGCAATTTATGCCTTCTCTCACCTTTATTGAATCCTTCCGACCACCAGCTGTTTACATATTGCTCGCACATATAATAAAGGGATTCACTCATAGCCGCTTCCGAACCATGGCCCCAATAAAGAAAAAAGTTATACAAGGTATCCACTAAATGCTTATGCTCTTTTTCACATCTATTGCGGACCTGATCCAGCGATTCGCCATAGCGCCCAAAACGGCTATAGTTGGCCCCCAGCAAATAGGCTTCAATCGCTACATCATAGCAGGCCTCCTCAATTCCGGCATTCATCATCAGACCGGAGACAAATCTGGAAGAACCAAAAAACTGCTGTACTTTTTCTTTTAAGACTTTTATCGAAATTTCCCTAAGGACTGATTTTTCATATTTGATCTGCTTCTCTCTTTTTTTCTCTTTGAACGTCGTTATGACAGTCACGCTTTCTCACCCCTTGTAAATAGTCTTTATCTGCAGCGGGAGAGAAATGCAAAAAGAAGCCGCGAATCGGGCTGCCAATTTTTTATCAGAAAAGCGGAAGGCGCCCGCTTATAAAGGAACGCAGACTAAAACCGCCACGTCCTGTGGCAGCGTCTGCATGACCCGCATCCTCCCAAAAGCTGTCGCTTTCGGTCGTGCGACGTTTATGCTGACGAAGCCTTCCTTGTCCTGCGGGCCTCAAGCATAAGACAAGCCGGCTGAAAGGTTGTTCTTTACCTTTTAGACGGATTGAAAGAAATGTGGAGGCGACTGCCCAGGGACGACTAGTATAAGACGAGCCCTGCAAGAAGGGGTTCTTTCCTTCTGGAAGGGATTGGCTTATGTCTCGAGTCCCTAGGAGCCGCAACAAGACAAGCTTATGACCTCGAGCCGATGGCGCCTGTAGCTGGACAGTTATCTAACTTTCAGGATTAATTCTTATTATTTTAGAAAAGCACCAGCCGGAGCTGATGCTTTTAAACATTTTTTATCGAATCTGTCCATTTCCGGACATTAGGTATTTGCGGGTTGTTAATGCAGGCAGACCCATCGGCCCTCTCGCGTGGAGCTTCTGTGTGGAAATGCCGATTTCAGCTCCAAAGCCAAGTGCGCCTCCATCCGTGAATCTCGTCGAAGCATTATGGTACAGCGCCGCAGCATCTGTCAGCTGCATGAACTTTTTGGCTGTTTCCCCATTTTCGGTGATAATCGCCTCTGAATGCCTAGTGCCATATTGATCAATATGATCGATGGCCTGTTCAAGACTATTCACGGTTTTTACAGCTAAGTCCAGGCTTAAATATTCATTGGCCCAATCGCTATAAGCTGCGGGTACCACATCAGGCAATGCAGCTGCTGCAGAGTCATCACCATGTACAGTTATCCCGTGATTCTTCAGAGCTTCTGCAAGCAATTCTTTATGCTGATCCAGCCATGCTTCATGAACAATCAGCGTTTCTGCCGCATTACAGACTGCGGGACGGTCGGTTTTGGCATTAATCAGGATATTGATCGCTTTTTCCGGATCTGCCTCTTTATCAACATAGATATGGCAGTTTCCAACTCCTGTTTCGAGTACAGGCACCGTCGCATTCTCAACCACAGCTTTAATGAGGGATGCGCCGCCTCTCGGAATTAAGACATCAATATGCTCTTTCATGGTGAACAGCTGCTTTGTCGCTTCTCTGTCTGCTGTGGCAATGAATTGGACAGTTTCTTTAGGTATCTTCGTTTTTTCAAGAGCTTCATGAATAAGCTCGACGATCGCCTGATTCGAATTCAGTGCTGATGATCCGCCTTTTAAGACTATGGCATTTCCAGATTTCAGCGCAAGACCTGCCGCGTCGGCAGTTACATTAGGTCTTGCTTCATAAATCATGCCGATGACACCAAGCGGAACACGGACCTCTTCCACCTTCAGCCCATTATCCAAAGTCCAGCCCGACATAACATCTCCAATCGGATCGGGAAGTTCAGCTACCTGGCGAAGGCCGTCTGCAAATTCATAAACCCGCTCCTTCGATAATGACAGGCGATCCATATATGCCTCTTCGAATCCTTTTTCCCTGCCATTATCAAGATCGGCCATATTAGCTGCAAGTATCGATTCATATCCGGTTTCCAAAGCATCTGCAACTGTACGGAGTGCTTCGTTCTTTTCTTCCGTTGTTAAAATACTTAATGTTTTTGCAGCCTTCCTTGCCTTTTTTGCCTGTTCTTCTACATTATTTATCTTTACTGCTGATGCAGTAATCATTGAATCCCTCCTAAAAAGTTTAAACAAGTGCCGGCAGCTTAAAGTCGCGGGAGCATACAAATTTTTCCTGAGCTACGGCCGGTTCAAGCTCTTCATCTGCTGTATGGCCGCTTAACTGTTCGTTTGAATAATTAATGCGGCCGAGGCCGATTTCTATTCCCTCTTCATCCAGAATGCGGACGACCGCTCCATCCTTAAATCGCCCTTTGACTTCCTGAATATCAGCGCAGTATAGATTTTCCTGCTGATCCACAATAGCCTCTATCCCATGGGAATTGATGGTCACCTTTCCTTCAGGACCTGAGTGGAACGCAATCCACTGCTTCTCATTATCCAGATTAAATGCATCCGGCTCCGGCGTGAAGTAGGTGCCTCTCGCTCTGTTTTCCACAGCTTCCATTAAAATATTTTCCGTTCCTGCTTTTCCTAAAAAGGAGTCAATCCCTGCAGCCATCGCAATTTTCACTGCCTGGATTTTTGATTTCATGCCGCCTGTTCCTACAGCACTGCCAGATCCTCCTGCAGCTGCTTCAATTTCAGGTGTAATGCTGTGAACCCTCTCCAGAAGAGTCGCATGGGGATTATCATTCGGGTTGCTGTCATAGAGGCCGTCAATGTCAGATAAAATAATCAGTAAATCTGCATCAATCAGACCGGCCACTTTTGCAGCCAGAGTATCATTGTCCCCGAAGCGCAAGCGGTCGACCGTAACCGTATCATTTTCATTTATGATTGGGATGATGCCTCGCTCCAGCAGCACATTCATGGTGTTATGCATATTGCCATAGCGATTTTCATCAGAGAAATCACTTCTGGTAATCAAGATTTGTGAAGCTACGTAACCATGAGATAAAAAGAGTTCTGAGTAAGATTCCATTAATAGCCCCTGGCCAATAGAAGCCGCAGCCTGTTTTTCCGGAAGGGAAGAAGGCCGGTCAAGGCAGCCAAGCTTCCTATATCCTGCTGCAACAGCACCTGATGACACAACCGCTGCTTCATAGCCTTCATCCTTCAGCTCGACAATTTGCTCAGCAAATTTTTCAAGCTTTCTGCGGCTGATCTCCCCGTGCATGCTTGTTAATGAGCTGCTTCCAATCTTAATAACAACTCTTTTTATCTGCTTTTCTTTAATCAACATCCAATACCTCCTGTGAACTTGTATATCCATTTCCCTTAGGAAGTGACAAGGGCGCCTTCCAACTCTTCGCTGATCTCCTTCGAACGTTTGGCGGCATGCTCAACTGCCTGCGTGATAGCTTCGCCTCCGTTGTATTTCCTTAATGCTTCCAGTCCTGAGGCGGTCGTGCCATTAGGAGAGGTCACTTTCTCTCTTAGAGAAGTTGGCGTTTCCTCCTTTTCAAGCACCATCTTAGCTGCTCCAAATATCGTCTGGGCAACAATTTTGCGGACAGTCTCTTCATCCATCCCTTTTTGAACCCCTACCCGCTCCATATTCTCCATCAGATAATAGAAGTAAGCAGGGCCGCTTCCGGCTAATCCTGTAAAAACATCCATCTGGTCTTCATCGATGATATACACTTCCCCCATGCATTCCAGCAACTCCTTAACCATTTCCACATTGGCCATGCTCGTATTTTTTCCTGCCACGACAGCCGTCGCAGATTCCTGAATCATGCTTGAAGTATTCGGCATCACACGCACTACCTGCTGCCCCGGATTTAAATGCTCTTCCATGAACTCTGTTGTAATGCCTGCCAACACGGAAAGAATCACCTGGCCGGGATATATTTTGTCTTTAATCGAACGAAGGGCATCTTCTGCCCCTTTTGGCTTCATGGCTAAAATGAATAGATCGATTTCCTCAAATGGAAGCTCGTTTTGAGGAATCGCACTTACCCCATACTGATCATGAATCTCTTCCAGTCTGTCTGCATTGCTCCTATTCGTTACAAAAACCCGTTCGGGTGACATTTTTTCAGCTGTAATGACTCCAGAAATCATTGATTCCGCCATCGACCCTGCTCCTAAAAATGCGATTGTTTTATTGGCTAACATGGACATCCTCCTTTAGATGAAAAACTGTTCGTATATCCGTTCGTAATTTATCAACGTTATCTATCGTAACATGCTCAAATTCAGATTCAAGGGTATTAGGGAAAGACGGGAGGATAAGGGCGAGATAATGAATAAAAACGCTAACATACATGGCCTAAGGTCCGCTGATGCTCTCTCAGCGTGAATAATCCCCTCTCAGCCCGATATTTGCAATAAAATAATTTCCAGTTTCTCATTGGTACAGAATTAAAGCCCAGCCAGCTTGCTGGGCGGCAGGGAATAAAGGGAGCAGAAGTTAAATAAAATAAGAAAAAAGCTCCCAGCCGAAATGGCTGAGAGCTTTGGTAAGCAATAATTAACGCTTTGAGAACTGAGGAGCACGACGAGCACCTTTAAGACCGTATTTCTTACGCTCTTTCATACGTGCGTCACGAGTTAATAGTCCTGCGCGCTTTAATGTTGGACGGAATTCAGGATCAGCTTGAAGCAATGCACGAGCGATGCCGTGGCGGATTGCGCCAGCTTGACCAGTGTATCCACCGCCGTTTACATTTACAAGAATGTCGTAGCTGTTAACTGTTTCAGTAGCTACAAGCGGCTGTTTTACAACTTCACGTAAAGCTGCAAAAGGAATGTATTCTGTGATTTCACGACCATTGATGATGATTTTACCGTCGCCTGGAACTAAACGAACACGTGCAACGGAGCTCTTACGACGACCAGTACCAATATATTGAACCTGTGCCAAGTTAATAACCTCCCTAAAAATTATCCACGAAGTTCGTAAACTTCAGGTTGTTGTGCTTGGTGCTTATGTTCGCTACCAGCATATACGTGTAATTTCTTGAACATTTGACGGCCAAGAGAGTTCTTTGGAAGCATGCCTTTAATAGCAAGCTCAAGCATTCTCTCAGGGTAGTTTGTACGCATTTCAAGAGCAGTTCTTGTTTTTAGACCGCCTGGGTGCATGCTGTGACGGTAGTAGATCTTGTCAGTAAGCTTTTTCCCAGTAAGTTCGATTTTTGAAGCGTTGATAAGAATTACATGATCACCAGTATCAACATGTGGTGTATAAGTTGGTTTATGTTTACCACGTAGGATTGACGCTACTTCACTAGCAAGACGACCAAGAGTTTTGCCTTCAGCATCAATCACGTACCATTTACGTTCGATATTGTTTGAATTCGCCATAAACGTTGTACGCATCAGTTTCCCTCCTAATAATTCCATTCATAATCAATTTTTTGGTTTATCTATTCGACACAATAAGTTCCGGGGCTTATCGTGGTTTTAATAATAATACCATATGCTATAATATAACTTTGACAGTCTAATGTCAAGCGAATGTTACACCTGGTTTAGTTGTTTTAAAATCTTTTTTTATATGAGTTTGGCTTTACAACGCGCCCCCGCGGTTCCTCAAATGTTTTTTCCAAAATTTTAATAAAAAACTTTCCACAAATATAACCCTTGGGGAGGAGCTGTTTTTCCTGCGGCTGACCTGTTTTTTTCCTTAAGGACAGATGGCATGGAGGCTGAATCTCTTTCCCCTGAGCCGACTTCCAGAAGGGTGCCTGTCAGAATCCGGACCATATTATATAAGAATCCTGTGCCTCTAAAGCGGAAGATGAGCATATTCCCTTCTTCCAGCACATCTATCTCCTGGAGTTCCCTGACTTTATCCTCCACTTCCGTCTTGGCTGAGCAGAAGCTTGTAAAATCATGCGTTCCTATTAATTCCGCTGCTGCTTGTCTGATAGCATCCGTGTTTAAGGAATAGGCGTACTGGCAGGCATAGTGGCGCTTAAACGGGTCTCTCCTGGAGGATCGGTGCACGAAGTACCGATATTCCTTCCCTTTCGCATCAAAACGGACATGAAAGTCATCAGGCACTGTCTCCGTCCCGAGGATGGCCACATCATCCGGCAGAAGGGAATTAAGGGCGATTTCCCATTTTTCAATCGGAATGTTCAAAGGGGAATCGAAATGAATTACCTGGCCCCTTGCATGGACACCTGCATCGGTTCTGCCTGAGGCAGTCACCCTGATGTCTTCTCCTTTATGAATCTTCTTTAAGGCCCGTTCCAGCTCTCCCTGCACAGTCCGCTTGCCAGGCTGCACCTGATAGCCTGCAAAAAGAGTGCCGTCATACGTCACAATACATTTAAATCTTTGCATATGGTCACCCCATTACGTTCTCAGCAGGATTAACACCAGAGCCAGGGCTGCAAGCATGGTGAGCATTGCCGTATCCTTCAGGCCCCAGCTAAGCTGCCTGTATTTCGTTCTGCCTTCCCCGCCTCTATAGCCGCGTGACTCCATCGCCACAGCAAGCTCTTCAGCCCGCTTGAACGAGCTGACAAACAAAGGAATTAAAAGAGGTATAATGGCTTTAACACGTTCTTTTATCGGCCCGCTTGTAAAGTCG
Organism: Cytobacillus sp. FSL H8-0458; assembly: GCF_038002165.1. Classification (NCBI taxonomy): domain Bacteria; kingdom Bacillati; phylum Bacillota; class Bacilli; order Caryophanales; family Bacillaceae; genus Cytobacillus; species Cytobacillus sp. FSL H8-0458. The sequence continues at coordinate 4,041,455 of NZ_JBBOBR010000001.1, forward strand.
GCTCCCCTGGCTGTCTGGGCCTTCATGATTTTATCGGTTTCCTGCATGAGTGTCGGAATGAAACGGAGAGAAATCGACATCATCAAAGCCAGTTCGTGCACCGGAAACTTGATTTTATTTAATGGATTGAGCAGACTTTCCAGACCATCCGTAATTTCAATCGGAGTCGTCGTCAAAGTCAGTATAGAAGTCATCAGAATGAGCAAGAAGAAGCGCAATGAGATGAAAATCCCCTGTCTCAAACCTTCCTCATAGATCGTAATCCATCCAAACCGGAAGAGAACTTCACCCTCTTTTGTCAAAAACAAATGGAGGAATAAAGTGAAAATAACAAGCAGAAGGACCGGCTTCAATCCTGTATAGATAAACCGGATCGGAACCTTCGATAAAGCAATCATAAGAAAGGTATAAACCGTCAGTAATCCATATGTCAGCAAATTATTTGCCAGAAAGACTATGCACACAAATAAGAAAATAAGGACAAGCTTTGAACGGGGATCCATCCTATGGATGAGAGACTCGGCCGGAACATAGCGCCCAAAAATCATTTTGTCCATCATGTAGCTGTCCCCCTTTTCATCACAGCAGCAATCTCATCCGTCAGCTCATCCATTGTCAGACACGTCTTAGAAAGACGGATGTTAAGTGATTTCTCCATTTTCAGCTGAAAGCGGACAACCTCCGGAACATCGAGGCCCAGCTTAAGCAAGCCTTCCGGAGAAGAAAAGATTTCTTTCGGAGTTCCCTTTTTGTAGACTTCACCGTTGTGCATGATGACAATCTGATCAGCATAGCGGGAAGCATCCTCCATGCTATGTGTCACAAGCACCGTCGATAGCCCCCTTGTCCCATGAAGACTGTAGAACATATCCATGATTTCCTTCCGGCCCCTCGGATCAAGTCCTGCAGTTGGCTCATCCAGGACAATGACATCAGGCTCCATTGCCAGCACTCCAGCTATGGCTACACGTCTCATTTGGCCGCCTGACAGGTCAAATGGGGACTTGCTTAAAATTTCTTCCGGCAGGCCCACCTGTCCTATAGCTGCTCTGGCTCTTTTTTTGGCTTCCTCTTCTGATACTCCGAAGTTCATCGGGCCAAAGCAAATATCTTTCTCGACCGTTTCCTCAAACAGCTGATGCTCGGGAAATTGAAATACGATTCCGACCCTTTGGCGGATTTCTTTCAGGTTCTTTTGTTTCTTTTCCGGGGTGATCATCCGCTCTCCAATCACCACCTGGCCTTCTGTCGGCCTAAGCAGGGCATTTAAATGCTGGAGGACAGTCGACTTGCCTGATCCGGTATGACCTATGATCGCAAGAAACGTGCCAGAAGGAATATCGATGGAGACATCCTTTATTGCGAGACGTTCAAATGGCGTATTAACCTGATAACGGTATTCTACATTTTGGAGTGAGATGTCCATAATTCTTCCACCAACTCTTCTTCAGATAAATAATGCCTTGATAACGGCAATCCTTTTTCTCTTAATATCTTGCTCAGCTTTACAGGAAAAGGAATATCCAGGCCAAGGTTTACAAGCTCCTCATCCATTTGAAAGATCTCCCCGGGTGTGCCTTCCCGATATAATTGTCCCTTGTTCATTACCACGATGCGGTCAGCCTTTGCTGCCTCCTCCAGGTCATGAGTGATGGAGATGACAGTCATATGATAATCCCGCTTGAGCTCTCTGACGGTCTCAAGCACCTCTTCACGCCCTCTTGGGTCCAGCATGGAGGTTGACTCATCGAGAATAATAATATCCGGTCTTAAGGCAATAATGCCTGCAATGGCCACCCTTTGTTTCTGGCCGCCGGAAAGATGGTGCGGCTCTTGATTAAGAAATGATGCCATTTTGACCTTCTCAAGTGACTCTGTCACACGCTGAACCATGTCATTTCTTTCAATACCATGGTTTTCTAAACCAAAAGCCACATCATCCCGTACGGTCGTTCCGACAAACTGGTTATCCGGATTTTGAAAAACCATGCCAATCTTCTTTCTTGTTTCCCATACCGTCTCTTCGCTCAATGAAATTCCGCCTACTGTAATGCTGCCTTCCAGAGGAAAGTGGAGGCCATTAAGCAATTTAGCAAGTGTTGATTTTCCGGAGCCATTATGCCCGACTATTGCGAGCCATTCTCCTTTAAAAATATTAAAAGAGATATTGTCCAGCGCATATGCTGCTTCTGCATCGTACTTAAACGAAACATTTTTTAATTCTACCAGCGGCTCGGTCATTTGAAGTCCTCCTCTCAGCTCTGCTTCTCTATTTCAGCTCTGCTCTTTTCAAAAGCTCCAGCGCCTTCGAAACAAGCAAAAAACGCTTGTTCCTGCGAAGAACATCCAAGGAAGCTTTTCCTTGGTGCTCACCCCCGACGCCTCGAGGGGGCAGCCGCTGAAGCTGGATGCAAACACCCTTCCACAGAGTTGTTCCCATCGTTCAATATTATATAGTTTCTTATATAATGAAAAAACCCGCCATTGTTGGCGAGCTTTAAATAGTTCGATAATAGGTTATGTTACCGGATAGCAAGCGTTGAATGATACCATTCTCCCACACTTGTAATACACAAGAAAATCTGGATTTCTGCTATCTAAGCTTATTGGATGCCTATTATGCCTCCCTATTAAAAGCTCATACTGACGCAGTATGGTGGTTGGTTCTTGCTACTGTATAAATGTTCAAAGACCTCGATTTCCTTATGGTTTATGAACAAACTTAATTTAAAAAAGCCTGCACCTCTTTCCGTCAGGCAGTAAACTGCCGGGCGCATTTCATATTTCCGGAAGAGGTGCATGAGCTAGACGAGTCAATGTACCAGGCAATGGCGAATCTATTGCTCATCCATCCCTGTTTACTAGCTGTACATGCTCATCGTAACGCTCGTTTTTGGCCTGATTTCGGCGCTCCTGACAAATTAAGGAAGCAGCCGCTTTTATAGAAAAAGGGCAAAGAACAAGTTCAATAAAACCGTCCCGCGCCCTTCCTTAAAAATTATACTAACTCGATGATTACCATTGGCGCACCGTCTCCACGACGAGGTCCAAGTTTCATAATACGAGTGTATCCGCCTTGGCGCTCTTCATAACGAGTTGCGATGTCGCTGAATAATTTTTGAACTGCATCCTGGTCAGTTTCAGCGTTAGCTACCTCGTTGCGAACAAATGCAGCTGCTTGACGGCGTGCATGCAAGTCGCCGCGCTTTCCAAGAGTGATCATTTTCTCAACAACTGAACGAAGTTCTTTCGCACGAGCTTCAGTTGTTTCGATGCGCTCATTGATGATTAGATCTGTTGCTAAGTCACGCAGCATAGCTTTACGTTGTGAGCTAGTGCGTCCTAACTTTCTGTATCCCATGAAAGTTTCCCTCCTTTGTTGAAGTCATTCAATCTGCTGAAAGCAAACATATAGATAATCAATTAATCTTCATTAATCAATCGTCTTTGCGTAAGCCCAGTCCAAGATCTTCTAATTTATGTTTTACTTCCTCAAGTGACTTTCTGCCAAGGTTACGGACCTTCATCATATCCTCTTCAGTCTTATTGGCTAATTCCTGAACAGTATTGATGCCAGCGCGCTTTAAGCAGTTGTAAGAACGTACAGACAAGTCAAGTTCTTCAATTGTCATCTCAAGTACTTTCTCTTTTTGGTCTTCTTCTTTTTCAACCATGATTTCGGCATTTTGAGCTTCATCAGTTAACCCGACAAAGATATTCAAATGCTCAGTTAAGATCTTCGCTCCAAGTGCAACCGCATCTTGAGGACCTGTACTGCCGTCAGTCCAAACATCGAATGTTAACTTATCATAGTTAGTCATTTGACCCACACGTGTATTCTCTACCTGGTAAGAAATACGAGCTACTGGAGTGTAGATGGAATCGATCGGAATCACACCGATTGGCTGATCTTCTCTCTTGTTTTGGTCAGCTGGTGTATAGCCTCTTCCGCGTCTTGCAGTTAAACGCATGCGCAGGTGGGCATTCGAACCTAGAGTAGCAATATGAAGATCCGGATTAAGGATTTCAACATCGCTGTCATGTGTTACGTCAGCTGCCTTCACTACACCTTCACCCTGAACATCGATTTCCAATGTTTTTTCTTCATCAGAGTAGATTTTAAGTGCTAGTTTTTTAATGTTTAAAATGATAGATGTTACATCTTCTACGACGCCTTCAATTGTTGAGAACTCATGAAGTACCCCATCAATTTGGATCGATGTGACAGCGGCACCTGGGAGTGAGGATAAAAGGATACGACGTAAGGAGTTACCCAAAGTTGTACCATATCCACGCTCAAGTGGCTCGACGACGAACTTGCCGTACTTGGCATCATCGCTGATCTCAACCGTTTCGATTTTTGGTTTTTCTATTTCGATCATCAAAATATACCCTCCTTCAAAACGTCGAAACCCCGGCTAGCAATCTCTAACCGAAATTCCCCCATGTATACGTTCCCGTTTTGTGCACAACAACTGGAATAATTGTTCTGTATAACTAAAAAATTAGTATCATATCCCATTATAGACAAGGATACAAATTCTATACAGAAAAATTATACACGGCGGCGTTTTGGCGGACGACATCCGTTATGAGGAACTGGAGTTACGTCTCTGATAGCAGTAACTTCTAGACCAGCAGCTTGAAGAGCACGGATTGCAGCTTCACGTCCTGCACCAGGTCCTTTAACAGTTACTTCAAGGGATTTCATACCGTGTTCCTGAGAAGTTTTAGCTGCAGTTTCAGCTGCCATTTGTGCTGCGAATGGAGTAGATTTACGAGAACCTTTGAATCCAAGAGCTCCAGCACTTGACCATGAAATAGCATTTCCATGAACATCAGTGATAGTTACGATTGTGTTGTTGAAAGTAGAACGGATATGTGCAATACCCTGTTCAATATTCTTTTTCACACGACGCTTACGTGTATTAGTTTTACGAGCCATTTAAAGTTACCTCCTTTACCGATTATTTCTTCTTGTTCGCTACAGTCTTACGAGGACCTTTGCGTGTACGAGCGTTGTTTTTAGTGTTTTGTCCGCGAACCGGTAAACCACGGCGATGACGTAGACCGCGATAGCTTCCGATCTCCATTAGACGTTTGATGTTTAGTGAAACCTCACGGCGAAGGTCACCTTCAACTTTCAATTTGTCGATGATGTCACGGATTTTGTTAAGTTCATCTTCTGTAAGATCACGAACACGAGTGTCTTCAGAAACACCAGCTTCAGCCAAAACTTTCTGAGCTGTAGATTTACCAATACCAAAGATATAAGTTAATGAGATTACTACACGTTTTTCACGTGGAACATCTACACCAGCAATACGTGCCATTGTATAAGCGCACCTCCTTCGAATTAACCTTGTTTTTGTTTATGTTTAGGGTTTTCACAGATAACCATTACTTTTCCACGTCTGCGGATAACTTTACACTTTTCGCAGATTGGTTTAACTGATGGTCTTACTTTCATTATCCTAACCTCCTTAATAGTACGGAGTGCAATGATTATTTAAAACGATATGTGATTCTACCGCGTGTTAAATCATATGGAGATAGCTCAACTGTTACTTTATCTCCAGGTAAAATGCGGATGAAGTGCATGCGGATCTTACCGGATACATGAGCTAGCACTGTATGACCATTTTCTAATTCTACCTTAAACATTGCATTTGGCAAAGTATCAACAACTGTGCCTTCTATTTCGATTACATCGTCTTTCGCCATTGAACTTTTTCTCCCTTCTTCATGTCATATACGAATTCATTTACATACTTTGCAAGCGCAAAGCGCAACTTTCCATTTGTTACACGGCCGGTCTCCTGGAGACTGGTCTGAACTTCTGGAGAGATATAATTAAGCAATTGCAGATGCTGAACGTTCTTTTTCTTCGGGCGGTCGAATTTCTTCTTGCCGCCGTCAGCAAGCATAACATATCTTTCATCCAACAACCTTATAATTATAGCATATTGACCAGCATCGCTTCCACTTTTGATCAAAACAATTTGACCAGGCTGCGGAACCGTTTCAGAACCAACCAATGGAATCACCTGCACCTTAGGCTTTTGTCAGTATTTCATAACCGGATTCAGTGATCGCTATTGTATGCTCAAAATGTGCACACCTTTTACCGTCAACCGTTACAACTGTCCAGTTATCGGTTAAGGTTTTAACATAACGACTTCCTGCATTCACCATAGGTTCAATAGCAAGTACCATTCCCGGCTTTAAGCGCGGACCTCTGTTCGGGGGTCCATAATGAGGAATTTGAGGATCCTCATGTAAGTCTTGCCCTATACCATGGCCGACATACTCGCGTACAATGGAAAAGCCATTAGATTCCGCATAAGTTTGGATAGCATGGGAGATGTTCGACAAGCGCTCACCCGGTTTTGCTTCTTCAAGGCCCTTATATAACGATTCCTCTGTCACATCCATCAGACGCTCGGATTCCTCATCAACTTGGCCAATAGCATAAGTCCAGGCTGAGTCACCATGATAACCGTTATATTTAGCACCGATATCAATGCTGATTATATCACCGTCATTTAAAACTCGACCACCAGGAATGCCATGAACAAGTTCATCGTTAACTGAAGCACAGATGCTGCCGCGGAAACCATTATACCCTTTGAATGATGGAATTGCATCGTGTTTACGGATAAACTGGTCAGCAATAACATCCAGTTCGCGGGTTGTGATACCGGGTGCAATATGTTTTTTCAGCTCCTGATGTGTAAGTGCTACGATTCTGCCGGCCTCACGCATTATTTCAAGCTCACGCGGGGTTTTGCAAATGATCATTGTAAGCCCCCGAGCAATGCATCAAGATCAGAAAATACTTTATTAATATCCTGCTGACCATCAATATTGCGCAGATAACCTTTCGTTTCGTAGAAATCAAGCAACGGTTTAGTTTGCTTAATATTAACGTCAAGTCTATTCTGAACAGTCGCTTCATTATCATCAGCACGCTGATACAGCTCACCGCCGCAGCGATCACACACTCCGTCTTTCGCTGGCGGATTGAATACTAAATGATAAGTAGCTCCGCAGTCTTTACAGATGCGGCGTCCTGTAAGACGTTCCATTAGAATACTCTGATCAACATCAATATTAATAACATAATTAATTTTCTTGTTCAAATCAGAAAGGATGTTTTCAAGGGCATCTGCTTGGGCAACCGTTCTTGGGAAGCCATCCAGCAAAAAGCCTTTTTCGCAATCATCCTTGCTTAATCGTTCACGTACAATGCCGATTGTTACCTCATCAGGAACAAGCTCGCCTTTATCCATGAATGATTTTGCTTTAAGGCCTAGGTCCGTTTCGTCTTTAATAGCCGCACGGAACATATCTCCGGTAGAAATATGAGGGATGCCGTATTTTTGGACGATCTTCTCGGCTTGTGTACCTTTACCGGCACCAGGGAGCCCCATTAAAACTAAATTCACGTCAATTTCCCCCTAGTCTCTAAATGGTATAAGGGAACATGCGTCCCCTACAACCAAATTATTTAATGAAACCTTTATAATGACGTTTAACCAGTTGTGCTTCAAGCTGCTTCATCGTTTCAAGTGCAACACCGACAACGATCAGCAGGCTTGTGCCTCCAATTTGCGCAGATTCAGGCAATCCGGCGATATTGATGAAGAATACCGGCAGGATTGAAATCACTGTCAGGAATAGCGCACCGACAAAAGTTAAACGGTATAAGACGCGAGTCAGATATTCCTGCGTGTTATTTCCTGGACGGATGCCCGGGATATAACCGCCCTGCTTCTTCAGGTTTTCCGCAACTTGTTCCGGATTCACCTGAATGAAAGCATAGAAATAAGTAAAAGCAATGATTAATGCACTATAGATGACCATTCCGATTGGAGACGTATAGTCAAATATTCTTTGAATCCATAGCGTCACATCATTCTGCTCAAAGAAACCGGCAATGGTTCTTGGCGTGATGATGAAAGAAATCGCAAAGATTACTGGAATTACACCAGCTGCATTAACTTTTAACGGAAGATGAGTTGATTGTCCGCCAGCAGAATTTTGTCCTGCTGTTACACGCTTAGCATATTGAATAGGAATTTTTCTTAATGCCTGTTGGATGAAGATTGTTCCTACAACAATAGCAATGACTGCGACTAAGATAAGCACGATTGTCACAATGCGAAGGAATAGCTGCTCTCCAGCATTTTCAAACTGCTGAGCGTAAATCTGGTTCACCGTTGAGGGAATCCCAGCTACGATACCAGCAAAGATAATGATGGATATACCATTTCCTACACCTTTTGATGTAATCTGCTCACCAAGCCACATTAGAAATGCAGTTCCAGCAGTCAATACCACAGCAATCAATAGATAAGAGGTAATTCCCGGATTCTCAATCAGCATTCCGCCTGCTAGGTTATTAAACCCATAAGACATACCGAGAGCCTGGATAAAACCAAGCACGATAGTAAAGTAACGGGTAAACTGAGCTAACTTACGGCGTCCAACGTCTCCCTGCTTTGACCATTCCGTAAACTTAGGAACAACATCCATCTGCAGAAGCTGCACAATGATGGATGCCGTAATGTACGGCATGATACCCATTGCAAGAATTGAGAAGTTTAGGAGCGCCCCGCCGCCGAATGTATTCAGAACACCGAATACATTAAGTTCATCCTGGGCTTTTAATAGCTCTGCATTTACGCCCGGTACAGGGATAAATGTACCGATGCGAAATACAATCAGCATTAAAAGGGTGAAAATAATCTTTCGTCTTATATCACCCACACGCATAAAATTGGAGATTGTCTGAAACATTAAATCACCTCTGTTTGACCGCCGGCAGCTTCAATAGCTTCCTTTGCAGCAGAGGAGAATTTATGAGCTTTAACTGTAAGCTTTTTCTCAACTTTGCCTTTTGCAAGAATCTTGATTCCTGCTTTTTCGTTGCTTACTACACCAGTTTCGATAAGAAGCGCTGGAGTTACTTCAGCTCCATCTTCGAAACGGTTTAAAGCATCAAGGTTCACAATCGCGTACTCTTTACGGTTGATGTTAGTGAAACCGCGTTTAGGCAAGCGTTGGAATAAAGGTGTTTGACCACCCTCGAATCCAGGACGGACACCGCCGCCAGAACGAGCGTTTTGACCTTTATGACCCTTACCAGCAGTTTTACCGTTACCGGAACCGATACCACGGCCTTTGCGTTTGCGTTCCCCACGAGAACCTTCTGCAGGCTTTAATTCATGAAGTTTCATGTTGGCACCTCCTTATTTGTAGAAGAATAGATTTATTTTTCTTTTACCACAACAAGGTGAGCAACTTTGTTGATCATTCCGCGGATAGCAGGATTATCTTGATGCTCAACTGTTTGGTGCATTTTGCGTAAGCCAAGAGCCTTAACTGTTTCGCGCTGGTCTTGCGGGCGACCAATCACGCTGCGAGTGAGGGTTACTTCTAGTTTATTCGCCATTTGATATCCCTCCTTATCCTAACAGTTCTTCTACTGATTTACCACGTAATTTCGCTACGTCCTCAGCACGTTTTAATTGAGTTAAACCGTTCAAAGTGGCGCGAACCATGTTGATTGGTGTGTTAGTACCTAAAGATTTAGATAAGATATCACCAACACCAGCTAATTCTAGAACCGCACGAACTGGACCTCCGGCGATTACACCAGTACCTTCAGAAGCAGGCTTAAGAAGGATTTCTCCAGCACCGAAGTGACCAATTACCTGGTGAGGAATTGTAGTTCCAACCATAGGTACTTCGACTAAGTTTTTCTTAGCATCTTCAATAGCTTTGCGGATCGCTTCAGGAACTTCCTGTGCTTTACCTGTACCAAAGCCAACGTGACCGTTTTTGTCACCTACTACTACAAGAGCAGAGAAACGAAAACGACGTCCACCTTTAACAACCTTTGCTACACGATTAACCGTAACTACGCGCTCTTCAAGTTCAAGTTTGTTTGGATCAATACGACGCATCTTTTTGTGTCCCTCCTTTGTCTATTAAAATTCTAAACCATTTTCACGTGCTGCATCAGCTAATGCCTGAACACGTCCATGATATAGATAGCCACCACGATCGAAAACGACAGCTTTAACGCCTTTTTCGACTGCGCGCTTTGCAACTAATTCTCCGACCTTTACTGCTGCATCAACGTTGCCAGTTGCATCAAGGTTCACTTCTTTATCTTGTGTAGAAGCACTTGCTACAGTAACTCCGTTTACATCATCAATAAGTTGAGCATAAATGTGCTTGTTTGAACGATACACATTTAAACGAGGACGAGCCGCAGTTCCAGAAAGTTTCGCACGCACACGAGCATGTCTTTTCTTACGAACTGCATTTTTATCAGCCTTCGTAATCATTTCGGTCACTCCTTTCGTTTACCTAAGCGGCATTACTTACCAGTTTTACCTTCTTTACGACGAACATATTCGCCTTCATAGCGGATACCTTTACCTTTGTAAGGCTCTGGAGGACGAACATCACGAATGTTAGCAGCCAATGCGCCAACACGCTCTTTGTTAGTACCTTTAACAATGATCTTTGTGTTAGATGGCACTTCAACCTCAATACCTTCTTCAGGCTCGATTTCAACAGGATGAGAGTAACCAACGTTTAAAACAAGCTTTTTGCCTTGTTTTTGAGCACGGTAACCGACACCGATAAGCTCTAGTCCTCTTTCGAATCCTTTTGACACACCCTCAACCATGTTAGCTAGAAGTGCGCGAGTTGTTCCGTGCAATGCGCGGTGTTCTTTCGCATCAGATGGACGGGAAACGTTGATTACGCTGTCCTCCACCTTGATTTCGATATCCTGGTTGAATGAACGAGTTAGTTCACCTTTAGGACCCTTCACAGTAACAGTGTTATTGTCATTAGTAACAGTAACACCAGTTGGAATTTCGATTGGTTTTTTACCTATACGAGACATTTAATTGCACCTCCATTCATGAAAAACTCTATTACCAAACGTATGCTAATACTTCTCCGCCGACTTGTTTAGCGCGGGCTTCTTTATCAGTGATAACTCCTTGAGAAGTAGAAACTAGTGCGATTCCAAGACCGTTAAGTACGCGAGGTACTTCATCAGCCTTTGCGTATACACGAAGACCAGGCTTACTGATACGCTTAAGACCAGTGATAACGCGTTCGTTGTTTGAACCGTATTTTAGGAAAATGCGGATGATGCCTTGCTTGTTATCCTCGATAAGCTCAACATCACGTACAAAACCTTCACGCTTTAAGATCTCTGCAATTTCTTTCTTGATGTTAGAAGCAGGAACTTCTAATTTTTCGTGACGAACCATGTTCGCATTACGGATGCGAGTAAGCAAGTCTGCAATTGGATCTGTCATGACCATTGTTTTTACCTCCTTCCCATGCTTGGGGTTTACCAGCTAGCTTTTTTCACGCCAGGAATTTGTCCTTTATATGCTAATTCACGGAAACAAATACGACAAAGCTTAAATTTACGGTATACAGAATGTGGACGTCCGCAGCGTTCGCAGCGAGTGTACTCCTGTACCTTGTGTTTAGGCGTGCGTTTTTGTTTCGCAATCATTGACTTTTTAGCCACGTTTTCGCCTCCCTCTATTTAGCGATTACTTTTGGAATGGCATTCCAAATTGAGTTAAAAGTTCACGAGCTTCTTCATCAGTGTTAGCTGTAGTTACGATAACGATATCCATACCACGAACTTTGCTTACTTTATCGTAATCAATCTCAGGGAAGATCAACTGTTCTTTGACACCTAGAGTATAGTTACCACGGCCGTCAAATGACTTCTTAGAGATACCGCGGAAGTCACGTACACGTGGAAGAGATACAGATACTAACTTATCAAAGAACTCATACATGCGCTCTCCACGAAGAGTAACCTTCGCACCGATTGGCATACCTTCACGAAGACGGAAGCCAGCGATTGATTTCTTAGCGCGAGTGATAACCGGTTTTTGACCAGTGATCAAAGTTAATTCCTCAACAGCTTTATCTAGTGCTTTAGCGTTTTGAACAGCGTCACCAACACCCATGTTGATAACGATTTTTTCAAGCTTAGGTGCTTGCATAACTGATTTATAGTTAAACTTGCTCATTAGAGCAGGAGTAATTTCTTTTGAATGCTTTTCTTTTAGGCGGTTCATTCATTGTACCTCCCTTCTTCTTTGAACTATTTATCTAGAACTTCACCGGATTTTGTTGCAACACGTACTTTTTTGCCATCAACCGTTTTATAGCCTACACGAGTTGGTTCACCAGATTTAGGATCGACAGGCATAACGTTTGATACATGAACAGGTGCCTCTTGGCTGATGATTCCGCCTTGCGGGTTCATCTGAGAAGGCTTAGAGTGTTTCTTTACAATGTTAACTCCTTCAACAAGCACTCGGCTTTGTTTAGGGAACGCTGCAAGAATAACGCCCGTTTTGCCTTTATCCTTACCAGAGATGACCATAACTTTGTCACCTTTTTTCACATGCATCTGTGCGCACCTCCTTAAAGGCAATTTGATTTGTTATTTATAATACTTCTGGAGCTAAAGATACAATTTTCATGAAGTTGTTTTCACGTAGTTCACGGGCAACCGGTCCGAAGATACGAGTTCCGCGTGGTCCTTTGTCATCACGAATAATTACACATGCGTTTTCATCGAAACGAATGTAAGTACCGTCATTACGGCGTACACCGCTCTTAGTACGAACAACTACCGCTTTAACAACATCACCTTTTTTAACAACGCCACCTGGTGTTGCTTGTTTCACTGTACAAACGATAACATCACCGATGTTAGCAGTTTTGCGGCCAGAGCCACCAAGAACTTTGATTGTAAGTACTTCACGAGCACCAGAGTTGTCAGCAACTTTTAAACGTGATTCTTGTTGAATCATGTGTGTAACCTCCCTTCGGGATAAATCTCCCAACCGAACAATTAGATAATAACTGCTTTTTCAACTACTTCTACAAGACGGAAGCGTTTAGTCGCAGATAGTGGACGAGTTTCCATAATACGAACGATATCGCCAGTTTTTGCTTGGTTTTGCTCATCATGAGCCTTGAACTTTTTAGAGTACTTAACGCGTTTACCGTAAAGTGGATGCTTTTTGTAAGTTTCGACAAGAACCGTTACTGTCTTATCCATTTTGTCAGAAACGACGCGTCCAGTGTAAACTTTGCGTTGGTTGCGTTCACTCATTGTGCGAACCTCCTCTCAATATCACTTGCTAAAGCCGATTTCTCTTTCACGAATAACAGTTTTCATGCGGGCAATCGCTTTGCGTACTTCACGAATGCGAGCTGTGTTTTCAAGTTGTCCAGTCGCCAATTGAAAGCGAAGGTTGAAAAGCTCTTCTTTTAATGATTTTACTTTTTGTTCAATTTCGGCAGTGGTAAGGTCACGAATTTCATTAGCTTTCATTTGATTCACCACCAATTTCTTCTCGTTTTACAAACTTGCACTTAACTGGAAGTTTGTGTGCTGCAAGACGTAATGCTTCACGAGCGATCTCTTCAGATACACCAGCGATTTCGAACATTACTTTACCAGGCTTAACAACTGCTACCCATCCTTCAGGAGCACCTTTACCGGAACCCATGCGGACTTCTAGAGGCTTTGCAGTGTATGGTTTGTGAGGGAAAATTTGAATCCAAACTTTACCGCCACGTTTCATGTAACGAGTCATTGCAATACGTGCAGATTCAATTTGACGGTTAGTGATCCAAGAAGCTTCTAGAGCTTGAAGGCCATATTCACCGAAGTTTACTTCAGTTCCGCCTTTTGATTGACCACGCATTTTTCCGCGGTGTACACGACGATATTTTACGCGCTTTGGCAATAACATATTATTTGCCTCCTTCCCCAGTTTTCTTCTTCGTAGGAAGGACCTCTCCACGATAGATCCATACTTTTACGCCCAATTTACCGTAAGTTGTATCAGCTTCAGCTGTAGCATAATCGATATCAGCACGAAGAGTATGAAGTGGAACTGTTCCTTCGCTGTATGATTCTGAACGAGCGATATCAGCACCGCCTAAACGACCAGATACCATTGTCTTGATACCTTTAGCGCCAGCGCGCATTGCACGTTGAATAGTTTGTTTTTGAGCACGACGGAAAGATACGCGGTTTTCTAATTGACGAGCAATGTTTTCCGCAACCAATTTCGCATCGATATCTGCTCTTTTGATTTCAAGAATGTTGATGTGAACACGCTTGCCAGTTAATGAGTTAAGTGACTTACGAAGTGCTTCAACCTCAGTACCACCTTTACCGATAACCATTCCTGGTTTCGCAGTGTGGATAGTGATGTTCAGGCGATTAGCAGCACGTTCGATTTCTACTTTAGAAACAGAAGCATCGCTTAAGCGCTTTGTGATGTACTCACGAACCTTAAGGTCTTCGTGTAAAAGATCAGCATAGTCTTTGCCTGCGTACCATTTTGACTCCCAATCACGGATGACACCGACACGCAAACCGACTGGATTTACTTTTTGACCCACTGATTATCCCTCCTTCTTTTCTGATAAAACGATAGTAATATGGCTAGTGCGCTTGTTGATTTGGCTTGCACGGCCCATAGCGCGAGGACGGAAACGTTTTAAAGTTGGTCCTTCGTCTACGAATGCTTGAGCAACTACCAGGTTGTTAACGTCCATTTCGTAGTTGTGCTCAGCGTTAGCTAGTGCAGATTTTAAAACTTTCTCTACGATTGGAGAAGCAGCTTTAGGTGTAAGGTTTAAAATCGCCACTGCTTCGCCTACTTGCTTTCCTCGAATTAAATCTACGACTAAACGAGCTTTACGAGGAGCAATACGAACTGTTCTTGCAACAGCTTTAGCTTGCATTAGAATGCCCTCCTCTCATTAACGTCTTGTTTTCTTATCATCATTGCCATGGCCTTTGTACGCACGTGTTGGAGCAAATTCTCCAAGCTTGTGGCCTACCATGTCTTCAGTGATGTATACAGGCACATGTTTACGACCATCATAAACTGCGATTGTGTGTCCGATGAATTGTGGGAAGATCGTAGAACGGCGAGACCAAGTTTTAGTAACTTGCTTGCTTTCTGTTTCATTAAGCTTTTCGATCTTTGTCATTAAATGTTCATCAACAAAAGGTCCTTTTTTTAAGCTGCGACCCATGATTGAACCTCCCTTCGTGATTGCTCTACGGTTCTTAGTTGGAACCGTAGTACAATCCCGTTATTTTTTACGACGACGTACGATAAATTTGTCTGATTTGTTGTTCTTCTTGCGTGTCTTGTAACCAAGTGTTGGCTTGCCCCAAGGAGTCATAGGAGACTTACGTCCGATTGGCGCACGTCCTTCACCACCACCGTGTGGGTGATCGTTAGGGTTCATTACAGATCCACGTACAGTTGGGCGCTTGCCTAACCAGCGTGAACGACCTGCTTTACCAATGTTAATAAGCTCGTGCTGCTCGTTTCCGACTTGACCAACAGTCGCACGGCACTCAGCAAGAATCATGCGAACTTCACCAGAGTTTAAACGAACTAATACGTACTTGCCTTCTTTACCAAGAACTTGTGCAGAAGTACCAGCAGAGCGTACTAATTGTCCGCCTTTACCAGGTTTTAATTCGATGTTGTGGATTACAGTACCCACTGGAATGTTAGCTAGTGGAAGTGCATTACCCACTTTGATATCTGCTTCAGGACCAGACATTACTTCCATGCCCACCTGTAAGTTCTTAGGTGCAAGGATGTAACGCTTTTCTCCATCTACATAGTTAATTAGTGCAATATTTGCAGAGCGGTTTGGATCATATTCGATTGTGGCAACGCGTCCTGGAATGCCATCTTTGGTACGTTTAAAATCGATGATACGATATTGACGTTTATGACCGCCGCCTTGATGACGAACTGTCAACTTACCTTGGTTGTTACGGCCGCCTTTTCTCTTTAAAGGAGCAAGTAAAGACTTTTCTGGTTGGTTAGTCGTGATTTCTGCGAAATCAGAAACCGTCATGCCGCGACGACCATTAGAGGTAGGTTTATACTTTTTAATCGCCATTTCGTTTCCCTCCTCTTCTAGTTATAGTGATTAAGCTTCAAATAGCTCGATTTCTTGGCTTTCAGCTGTTAATTTAACGATCGCTTTACGGCGTTTGTTAGTGTAACCGCCGAATTTGCCCATACGCTTGAACTTGCCTTTGTAGTTCATGATGTTAACTTTCTCAACTTTAACGCCAAAGATTTGCTCTACAGCGTCTTTAACTTGAGTCTTGTTAGCTCGTACGTCAACTTCGAACGTATATTTTTTATCAGCCATAATGTCAGTAGAACGTTCAGTGATTACGGGGCGCTTAATGATATCGCGTGCATCCATTATGCAAGCACCTCCTCTACTTTTTCAACCGCTGCTTTCGTCATGATAAGCTTATCATGGTTTAAAACATCTAAAACAGTGATTCCAGAAGCAGACACAACTGTTACACCAGGGATGTTACGGGCAGATAGTGCCACGTTCTCATCTAGGTCTGCAGTTACGATAAGCGCTTTTGAATCAACAGAAAGACCAGTTAATACACCTTTAAAGTCTTTAGTTTTAGGAGCTTCGAAAGCAAGGCCTTCTAATACTAGGATGTTTTCTTCTAATACTTTAGAAGATAACGCAGATTTGATTGCCAGACGGCGAACCTTTTTAGGCAGTTTGTAGCTGTAGCTGCGTGGTACAGGACCAAATACAGTACCGCCTCCGCGCCATTGTGGTGAACGGATTGAACCTTGACGTGCACGGCCTGTGCCTTTTTGGCGCCATGGCTTGCGTCCTCCGCCCGCTACTTCAGAACGAATTTTAGTTTTATGAGTCCCTTGACGTAATGAAGCTCTTTGCATAACAACGGCTTCGAATAATACGTGCTGGTTAGGCTCGATACCAAAGATCGCATCATTAAGTTCGATATCACCAACTTTAGATCCGCTTTGGTTAAACAATGCTACTTTCGGCATTCTGTTTTCCTCCTTTCCGGTTTAATTATTATGCTTTTACCGCACTTTTGATTTTTACTAATGCTTTTCTGGCACCAGGTACATTACCTTTGATCAAAAGAAGGTTGCGTTCAACATCAACTTTAACGATTTCAAGGTTTTGTACAGTCACTTGCTCTCCGCCCATACGTCCAGGTAATAATTTACCTTTGAATACACGGTTTGGAGCTACAGGACCCATT
This sequence comes from Cytobacillus sp. FSL H8-0458, assembly GCF_038002165.1. Taxonomy (NCBI): domain Bacteria; kingdom Bacillati; phylum Bacillota; class Bacilli; order Caryophanales; family Bacillaceae; genus Cytobacillus; species Cytobacillus sp. FSL H8-0458. The sequence goes on from NZ_JBBOBR010000001.1 coordinate 4,058,637, forward strand.
GAACCAGGGCGACGGTGGTAACGAGAACCGTGAGCCATAGGCCCGCGAGATTGTCCGTGGCGCTTGATGGCACCCTGGAAACCTTTACCTTTTGAAATTCCTGTTACATCAACAGTATCGCCTTCTGCGAAAATATCAACTTTGACTTCTTGACCAACTTCATATTGTCCTAAATCAGCTCCGCGGAATTCGCGTACGAAGCGCTTAGGAGCAGTGTTTGCTTTAGCAACATGCCCTTTTTCAGGTTTGTTGGACAACTTGTCGCGCTTGTCTTCGAATCCAATCTGGATTGCTTCATATCCATCAGTTTCAACTGATTTCTTCTGAAGAACAACGTTAGCAGCTGCCTCAACTACTGTTACCGGGATAAGATCACCGTTTTCAGCAAATACTTGAGTCATACCAATCTTTCTTCCTAAGATTCCTTTGGTCATTTCAGTCACACCTCCTAAGTTTCTTATGATTATTTATTGATTAAAGTTTGATTTCGATATCTACACCTGACGGTAAGTCTAAACGCATTAGAGAATCAACCGTTTGTGGTGTTGGGTTAACGATGTCGATTAGACGTTTATGCGTACGCATTTCGAACTGTTCACGAGAGTCTTTATACTTGTGAACCGCACGTAGGATTGTGTAAATAGACTTCTCAGTTGGTAATGGAATCGGACCTGAAACAGCCGCACCAGAACGTTTTGCAGTCTCAACAATCTTTTCTGCTGATTGATCTAGAATTCTGTGATCATACGCTTTTAAACGAATACGAATTTTTTGTTTTGCCATTATTTTCCCTCCTTTTCGCCTATTTTAATATAGACATTCTCCGTGAAAATTTCCCACACACTCGCCATGGCAAAGCGGCCGGGTGTGTCAGCAACCTTTCACATCATCGCAGTCAAAGACCAACATTGTCTATTATACAGAAACAATAAATGAAATGCAACATGTATATGTTATTTCTTTTTGTTCCGCACACTTTTACTATTATAACTGCTGTGTATTGAGTTTTCAATAGTATAGGAAGAAGTCTAACTATTTGCACTGTGGTTAGTTAAATAGAAAAATATAATGGTGATTATATATAGAAGAAAAGCGGTTTTGATCGGGGGAGTGTTAAGGAGGAAGTATCTCTTTTCGGCGATTAGAAGCAGACCCGCAAGAAATCTTATTGGAATACGATCGATGCTTTTTTATTTCATTCATCTTTTTATGTCTTAAATTATTGAAGCAGCATACAAAAAAACAGATGGGTCGTCACCCATCTGTTTTTATTAGTTGAGATTACTCTTGGATTGTAGCAACTACGCCAGCGCCTACAGTACGTCCACCCTCACGGATAGAGAATTTAGTACCTTCTTCGATAGCGATTGGAGCGATTAGTTCTACAGTCATTTCGATGTTATCTCCAGGCATAACCATTTCTACGCCTTCAGGAAGATTACAGATACCAGTTACATCAGTTGTACGGAAGTAGAACTGAGGACGGTAGTTAGTGAAGAATGGAGTATGACGTCCACCTTCTTCTTTTGAAAGAACGTAAACTTCAGCTTTGAACTTAGTGTGTGGAGTGATTGAACCTGGCTTAGCAAGTACTTGTCCACGTTGGATATCTTCACGCGCAACACCACGAAGAAGGGCACCAATGTTGTCTCCAGCTTCAGCATAGTCAAGAAGCTTACGGAACATTTCTACACCAGTTACAGTAGTTGATTTTGGCTCTTCAGCAAGACCGATGATTTCGATAACGTCACCGACTTTAACTTGTCCACGCTCAACACGTCCTGTAGCAACAGTACCACGGCCAGTGATTGAGAATACATCCTCAACAGGCATCATGAATGGCTTGTCAGTGTCACGAGTTGGAGTTGGGATGTACTCGTCAACAGCTGCCATAAGTTCTTCGATTTTAGCTTCCCACTCAGCTTCTCCTTCAAGAGCTTTAAGTGCAGAACCTTTGATTACAGGAATGTCATCACCAGGGAATTCGTACTCAGAAAGAAGGTCACGAACTTCCATTTCTACTAATTCAAGTAGTTCTTCGTCGTCAACCATGTCACACTTGTTCATGAATACAACAAGGAAAGGAACACCAACCTGACGAGAAAGAAGGATGTGCTCACGAGTTTGTGGCATTGGGCCGTCAGCAGCAGAAACAACTAGGATTCCGCCGTCCATTTGTGCAGCACCAGTGATCATGTTTTTAACATAGTCAGCGTGACCTGGGCAGTCAACGTGTGCATAGTGACGGTTTTCAGTTTCGTACTCAACGTGTGCAGTTGAGATTGTGATTCCACGCTCGCGCTCTTCTGGAGCCGCGTCGATTTGATCGTATCCGCGTGCTTCACCGCCGCCCTTTTTAGAAAGAACAGTTGTGATAGCTGCAGTTAAAGTAGTTTTACCATGGTCAACGTGTCCGATAGTACCGATGTTAACATGGGGTTTTGAACGGTCAAATTTAGCTTTTGCCATTTGAAAAATCCTCCTTCAGATTATAAAAGTTAAGTATTTGATGCTGTGGAGAGGTTTCCCTTTCCACAGCGCTTATAGCCTACAATAGTAGTTATACTTTATTGAAAAGGTAAAATCAATTATTCACCTTTATTTTTTTTGATGATTTCTTCAGAAATTGATTTTGGTACTTCTTCATAGTGGTCGAAGTGCATTGAGAATGTACCGCGTCCTTGCGTGTTAGAACGCAATGAAGTTGCATATCCAAACATTTCTGATAGTGGAACCATCGCACGAACTACTTGTGCGTTACCGCGAGCTTCCATACCTTCAACGCGTCCACGGCGTGAAGTTACATCACCCATGATGTCTCCCATGTATTCTTCAGGGATTACGACTTCAACCTTCATAACCGGCTCAAGAATTACAGGGTTACATTTTGACGCAGCGTTTTTAAGTGCCATAGATGCAGCAATCTTAAACGCCATTTCAGAGGAGTCAACATCATGGTAAGAACCGTCAAATAAACGGGCTTTGATGTCTACCATTGGGAATCCGGCAAGTACTCCTCTATCTAGAGAATCTTCAAGACCCGCTTGAACAGCTGGGATGTATTCACGAGGAACGACACCACCAACGATTCCGTTTTCGAATTCGAAGCCTTTACCTTCTTCATTAGGACTAAATTCGATCCAAACGTGACCGAATTGTCCGCGTCCACCGGATTGACGTGCGAATTTACCTTCAACCTGAGCTGAACCGCGGAAAGTTTCACGGTATGCAACCTGAGGAGCACCTACGTTAGCTTCCACTTTAAATTCACGTCTCATACGGTCAACAAGGATATCAAGGTGAAGCTCACCCATACCCGCGATGATAACCTGTCCAGTTTCCTGGTCAGTATGAGCGCGGAATGTAGGATCTTCTTCTTGAAGTTTTTGAAGAGCAGTTGTCATTTTATCTTGGTCAGCCTTTGATTTAGGCTCGATAGATAATGAGATAACCGGCTCTGGGAATTCCATAGACTCAAGAATAACAAGATTCTTTTCATCACATAGAGTATCCCCTGTAGTAGTGTCTTTAAGACCTACAGCAGCAGCGATATCTCCAGCGTGTACTACTGAGATCTCTTCACGGGAATTCGCATGCATTTGCAGGATACGTCCTACACGCTCACGCTTTCCTTTAGTAGAGTTCTGTACATATGAACCAGAGTTTAATGTACCGGAATACACACGGAAGAATGTAAGTTTACCAACGTAAGGGTCGGTCATAACTTTAAATGCAAGTGCTGAGAATGGTGCATCATCGCTTGAAGGACGAGTAACCTCTTCTTCTGTATCCGGTGTTGTACCTTTAATAGAAGGTACATCAAGTGGAGATGGAAGGTAGTCGATTACTGCATCAAGCATTTTTTGAACACCCTTGTTTTTGAAAGCAGAACCACAGATAACTGGGTAGAATTCAACGTTTACTGTACCTTTACGAATAGCAGCTTTAAGCTCTTCGTTAGTGATTTCTTCACCGCCAAGGTATTTCTCCATTAATTCTTCATCAAGTTCAGCTACCGCTTCAATTAGCTTTTCACGGTATTCTTCTGCTTGATCCATGTATTCAGCTGGAATTTCACGGTCTTCGATATCAGTACCCAAATCGTTTCCGTAGAATGTAGCTTTCATTTCAATTAAGTCGATGATGCCTTCGAATTGATCTTCAGCACCAATCGGTAATTGAATTGCAGCTGCATTCGCTTGAAGACGATCATGAAGAGTCTTCAATGAGTACAAGAAGTCTGCACCGATTTTATCCATTTTGTTTACAAATACCACACGTGGTACTCCGTAAGTAGTAGCCTGACGCCAAACTGTTTCAGTTTGCGGCTCAACACCTGACTGTGCGTCAAGTACAGCTACCGCACCATCAAGAACACGAAGTGAACGTTCAACTTCAACTGTGAAGTCTACGTGTCCAGGAGTGTCAATGATGTTAACGCGGTGGCCTTTCCACTGTGCAGTTGTCGCAGCAGAAGTGATTGTGATTCCACGCTCTTGCTCCTGCTCCATCCAGTCCATCTGTGAAGCACCTTCGTGCGTTTCACCGATTTTGTGGATACGGCCAGTGTAGTAAAGTACACGCTCAGTAGTTGTTGTTTTACCGGCATCGATGTGAGCCATGATACCGATATTACGAGTATTTTCTAAGGAGAACTCTCTAGCCATTGGGTCTTTCTCCTTCCTAGTATGAGTGTTATTTTAGTTAAGCAGTATATCTTACCAGCGATAGTGAGCAAACGCTTTGTTTGCTTCTGCCATTTTGTGTGTATCTTCACGTTTCTTAACAGATGCACCAGTGTTGTTAGCTGCATCAAGGATTTCGTTAGCTAAACGCTCTTCCATAGTCTTTTCACCGCGAAGACGCGCATAGTTTACTAACCAGCGAAGACCAAGAGTAGTACGGCGGTCAGGACGCACCTCAACTGGTACTTGGTAGTTTGCACCACCTACACGGCGTGCTCTAACTTCAAGTACAGGCATGATGTTTTTAAGCGCCTGATCGAAAACTTCCATTGGTTCTTTGCCAGTGCGCTCGCTGATGATATCGAACGCAGAGTAAAGAATTGCTTGAGATTTACCTCTCTTACCATCGATCATCATTTTGTTGATCAGACGGCTAACTAGCTTTGAGTTGTAAATCGGATCCGGCAATACGTCTCTTTTTGCTACAGGACCTTTACGTGGCATGGATTGTTCCTCCTTTCAAAGATGGTTGTCTATTAATTAGAATTATTTTTTAGCTGCTTTTGGACGCTTAGCACCGTATTTAGAACGGCCTTGCATACGGTTGTTAACACCAGCAGTATCTAAAGCGCCGCGCACGATGTGGTAACGCACACCCGGTAAGTCTTTTACACGTCCTCCACGGATAAGAACAACACTGTGCTCTTGAAGGTTGTGCCCGATACCAGGGATGTAAGCATTAACCTCGATACCATTTGTTAAACGAACACGAGCATATTTACGTAATGCAGAGTTCGGTTTCTTTGGAGTCATTGTACCAACACGAGTACAAACACCACGCTTTTGAGGTGAAGCTACATTTGTTTGAGCTTTTTTGAAGCTGTTGTAGCCTTTGTTAAGAGCAGGTGAGTTTGACTTCTCAGACTTAGTTTGACGAGGCTTGCGCACTAATTGATTAATAGTAGGCATTTGATTTTTCCTCCCTTCGAATTTGTTTAAGCCCACACATCCAGGTGGTTCATTTTGAAGCAAAAACAAAGTTCTTGCAGATACCAATCTACAAAAACAGTTTTTAAATAGATATGGCAACAGCTGCTGCCCCAACTTCGATTCCGCATGCTTTTCCGAGTTTTTTCATCGAATCGACATACACAATCGGAACGTTCATCTCATTCGCTGTACTAACCACTTTGGCTGTAATCCTAGGATCAGCATCACTGGCGACTACGACTTCATCGATTGTTCCCAGTTTAAGAGCTTTGACTGTTTGCTTTGTTCCTACAATAATACTTTTTGCCTGCAATACTTTATCATAAGACATTTACGGCATCCTCCAAAGTATCCGGTGAATAGGAGCACCTTTGCTATAGTAACACCTTCATATTTCAATGTCAACAAGCAAATTGATTTTTATTTTGTTTATTCACTATAAAATGCGGTACTTGCTGTCAAACAAGCAAGCACCGCAATGATTACATTATTCTACAGTAACAGTATCTTCAGCAGTTTCCTCGTTTGTATAAGGCTCTGCTCTTCTGTATCTCTGCATACCTGTTCCAGCAGGGACAAGCTTACCAATAATTACATTCTCTTTCAGGCCAAGCAGCTCATCGCGCTTGCCTTTGATCGCTGCATCGGTAAGAACTCTTGTTGTCTCCTGGAAGGATGCTGCTGATAAGAATGAGTCTGTTTCAAGAGATGCTTTTGTGATACCCAGCAGAACCGGACGTCCTGTTGCAGGCATTTTACCAGCAAGAAGGGCTTTTTCATTGGCATCTGTAAACTGATGGATATCAAGCAGTGTACCTGGAAGCACATCTGTTTCTGCCGCATCGATTACACGCACTTTGCGAAGCATCTGGCGGACCATTACCTCGATGTGCTTATCGCCGATTTCAACACCCTGCATGCGGTATACCTTCTGAACTTCACGCAGCAAGTATTCTTGAACAGCTGTTACATCTTTAACTTTAATTAACTCTTTAGGGTCAATAGAACCTTCAGTCAGTTCCTGTCCACGCACTACTTCATCGTTTACAGCTACTTTTAAGCGGGCTGTATAAGGTGCTGTGTAGGTCTTGGATTCAACTTCACCCTGAACAACAATCTCCTGCTGACGGTCGCGGCCTTCGTTGAGACCGACAACTACACCATCGATCTCTGAAATAACTGCCTGACCTTTAGGATTACGCGCTTCGAAAATTTCCTGGATACGCGGTAAACCTTGAGTGATATCGTCTCCTGCTACCCCGCCGGTATGGAAGGTACGCATCGTTAACTGTGTACCTGGTTCACCGATGGATTGGGCAGCGATAATACCCACTGCTTCACCAACTTCAACCTCTTGGCCGGTAGCTAAGTTACGGCCGTAGCACTTCTTACATACACCATGGCGGGTGTTGCAAGTGAATGCAGAGCGGATCCATACTTTTTCAATGCCGGCTGAAACAATTTCTACTGCAATATCTTCAGTGATCAATCCATTTTCAGGCACGATCACTTCATTTGTCTCAGGATGCTTGATATTTCTTCTTGCATAACGGCCAATCAGACGCTCTTCAAGCGCTTCAATGACTTCTGTGCCATCCTTGAGGGATGCGATAAGCAAGCCGCGGTCAGTTCCGCAATCGTCGTCACGTACGATGACATCCTGCGCAACATCAACAAGACGGCGAGTCAGATAACCTGAGTCAGCTGTTTTAAGAGCCGTATCGGCAAGACCTTTACGGGCACCGTGTGTGGAAATAAAGTACTCAAGTACTGTTAAACCTTCACGGAAACTCGATTTGATCGGTAATTCAATGATACGTCCAGCCGGGTTGGCCATCAATCCGCGCATACCCGCTAGCTGAGTGAAGTTGGACGCGTTACCACGGGCACCGGAGTCACTCATCATGAAGATCGGGTTGGATTTATCCAATGACTTCATTAATTTTGCCTGGATATTATCTTTCGCTGCACTCCAGATTGAAATAACACGATCATAACGCTCGTCTTCGGTAATAAGACCGCGTCTGAACTGTTTCATTACATTATCAACCTTGCTCTGTGCTTCCTGGATAATTTCCTGCTTCTCCCTTAATACTACGATATCAGCAACACCGACTGTGATACCGGCTTTTGTGGAGTGCCTGAATCCAAGGTTCTTCATGCGGTCAAGCATTTTAGACGTTTCTGTAATTTTGAAGCGTTTGAAGACTTCCGCAATAATGTTTCCAAGGATTTTTTTCTTAAATGGATCTACCAGCGGCATTTCCTTGATAACGGCAGCTACATCAGTAGCAGGCTCTACAAAATATTTCGCAGGAGTTTCAATCTCAAGGTTTTCTTTTGTAGGCTCGTTAATGTAAGGGAATGTCTCAGGCAGAATTTCGTTAAAAATAAGCTTACCAACCGTAGTTAATAATAGCTTTTTATTTTGTACTTCAGTGAAAGTTTGATTATTTAAGGATCCAGCATGGACAGCTACTCTTGTATGCAAGTGCACATATCCATTTTGATAAGCAAGCAGCGCTTCGCTTGTATCTTTAAAAATCATACCTTCGCCAACAGCGCCGGCTCTTTCAAGTGTCAGGTAGTAGTTACCTAATACCATATCCTGAGAAGGAGTAACAACTGGCTTACCGTCTTTCGGATTCAGGATGTTCTGTGCTGCCAGCATCAGCAAGCGGGCTTCTGCCTGTGCTTCAGCTGAAAGCGGCACGTGAACTGCCATTTGGTCACCGTCAAAGTCTGCGTTGTAAGCAGTACATACAAGCGGGTGAAGACGAATAGCGCGTCCTTCCACCAATGTCGGTTCGAATGCCTGAATGCCGAGTCTGTGAAGAGTTGGGGCACGGTTAAGCAATACAGGGTGCTCTTTAATAACACTTTCAAGAACATCCCAAACTTCCGGCTGTACTCTTTCAATTTTGCGTTTTGCAGATTTGATGTTGTGGGCTAAGCCCTTCTCCACCAATTCCTTCATAACGAATGGCTTGAATAATTCCAATGCCATTTCTTTTGGTAGTCCGCACTGGTACATTTTTAAGTTTGGTCCTACGACGATAACCGAACGTCCGGAATAGTCAACACGCTTACCAAGCAAGTTTTGGCGGAAGCGTCCTTGTTTCCCTTTCAGCATATGTGATAGGGATTTTAATGGGCGGTTTCCTGGTCCAGTTACCGGTCTTCCGCGGCGGCCGTTATCAATTAGCGCATCTACAGCTTCCTGAAGCATACGCTTTTCGTTCTGAACGATAATACTTGGAGCACCAAGGTCCAATAAACGCTTTAAACGGTTGTTGCGGTTGATTACACGGCGGTACAGATCATTTAGGTCGGAAGTGGCAAAACGCCCGCCATCCAGCTGTACCATCGGACGAAGCTCCGGAGGAATAACCGGAAGAACGTCGAGAATCATCCAGGACGGTTCATTTCCAGAACCACGGAAAGCTTCAAGAACTTCCAGGCGCTTGATTGCACGAGTGCGTCGCTGGCCCTGGGCAGTTTTAAGTTCCTCTTTAAGGGAATCTACTTCTTTATTGAGATCTATGTCAGAAAGAAGCTTCTTAATGGATTCAGCACCCATGGATGCCTGGAACTTGTTTCCGTACTTTTCACGGTATGCGCGGTATTCTTTTTCAGAAAGCAGCTGCTTCTTTTCAAGAGCCGTATCGCCAGGATCGGTTACAACATAAGAAGCGAAGTAAATAACTTCCTCAAGTGCACGCGGAGACATGTCCAGCACAAGACCCATACGGCTTGGGATGCCCTTGAAATACCAAATGTGGGATACAGGGGCTGCAAGTTCAATATGGCCCATTCTTTCACGGCGGACTTTCGCACGTGTTACTTCAACGCCGCATCGATCACAGACAACACCTTTGTATCGAACACGCTTATACTTACCACAGTGACATTCCCAGTCTTTCGTCGGTCCGAAAATGCGTTCGCAGAATAGACCGTCTTTTTCTGGTTTTAATGTACGATAGTTAATCGTTTCAGGCTTCTTAACTTCACCATGTGACCAAGAACGTATCTTATCCGGTGAAGCAAGACCTATTTTCATATACTCGAAATTGTTTACATCTAGCAAGGGGCCTACCTCCCTTTTGATCTCCGGGTTTTACCCTTATTGCTCAAACAGCAGCAAAGTGCCAATAATATCCCCAGCGGCATCCGCCGTGTGAGGCGGAGCGCCAAGGGATTAAGGAATTTATATGAAATTATTCTTTCGTAACTACTTGCTCTTCGTTTTGCGTTTCCGGAGCGATTGTCAATGATTCAGCCTGCTGAACTTCATCTTCATCTTCCAAGTCGCGCATTTCAATTTCTTCTTCATCGCCGGATAGGATCTTAACATCCATACCTAAACTTTGAAGTTCTTTGATCAGTACCTTGAATGATTCCGGTACACCTGGTTCAGGAACATTCTCGCCTTTGACGATTGATTCATAAGTCTTAACACGTCCAACCACGTCATCGGACTTAACTGTTAAGATTTCCTGAAGTGTATAAGCAGCACCATATGCTTCAAGTGCCCAAACCTCCATCTCACCGAAACGCTGTCCGCCGAACTGAGCTTTACCGCCCAATGGCTGCTGCGTAACAAGAGAGTAAGGTCCTGTTGAACGGGCATGAAGCTTATCGTCAACCATGTGCGCCAGTTTGATCATATACATGACACCGACTGATACACGGTTGTCGAATGGCTCGCCTGAACGTCCATCATAAAGGACAGTCTTCGCATCACGCGCCATGCCTGCTTCTTCGATCGTTGACCATACATCTTCCTCACGGGCACCATCGAATACAGGAGATGCAACATGAATGCCAAGAGCTCTGGCAGCCATACCAAGGTGAAGCTCAAGCACCTGTCCGATGTTCATACGCGATGGAACCCCAAGAGGGTTTAACATGATGTCTACTGGTGTGCCATCCGGCAGGTAAGGCATATCTTCTTCCGGTAAAATACGGGAGATAACACCTTTGTTACCGTGACGTCCGGCCATCTTGTCACCTTCAGAGATTTTACGCTTCTGAACGATATATACACGTACAAGCTGGTTAACACCTGGAGGAAGCTCGTCTCCGTCTTCCCTGTTAAACACTTTCACATCCAGTACAATACCGCCCCCGCCATGTGGCACACGAAGGGATGTATCACGGACTTCACGTGCTTTTTCACCAAAGATTGCGTGCAATAGCCTTTCTTCAGCCGTCAGTTCCGTTACCCCTTTAGGAGTTACTTTACCAACAAGAAGATCGCCATCTTTTACTTCCGCACCTGTGCGAATAATTCCGCGTTCGTCCAGGTTGCGCAGTGCATCTTCCCCAACGTTAGGGATATCTCTTGTGATCTCTTCAGGTCCAAGCTTTGTATCGCGTGATTCTGATTCATATTCTTCAATATGGATGGATGTATAAACATCATCTTTTACAAGGCGCTCACTCATGATGATCGCATCCTCGTAGTTATAGCCATCCCATGTCATGAACGCTACAAGAACGTTGCGTCCAAGAGCTAATTCACCAAGTTCCATGGAAGGACCGTCAGCAAGGATTTCTCCCTTTGTTACACGGTTGCCAACAGCGACGATAGGACGCTGGTTGTAGCAGGTTCCCTGGTTGGAACGGATGAATTTAAGCATTCTGTATTTATCAAGATCGCCTTTAACTTCCTGGCCATCTACATTTTGAATACGGCGAACCCAAACTTCGCGGGCTTCTACATGCTCAACAATTCCCTCATGCTTACAGATGACTGCAGCACCTGAGTCTTTACCTGAAACATATTCCATACCAGTTCCGACTCTTGGCGCTTCCGGCTGCATCAATGGCACAGCCTGACGCTGCATGTTCGCTCCCATCAGGGCACGGTTGGAGTCATCGTTTTCAAGGAATGGAATACATGCTGTCGCAGCAGATACTACCTGTTTCGGCGATACATCCATGTAGTCAACACGGTCACGTTTAACAACTGTATTCTCACCTTTGAAACGGGCAACTACTTCTTCGTCAAGGAATGAACCATCATCACCAAGAAGTGCATTCGCCTGGGCCACTACATAGTTATCCTCTTCATCGGCTGTCAGATAGTCGATGCGGGATGTAACTTTTCCGGTCTCAGGGTCGATTCGGCGGTATGGTGTTTCGATAAAGCCGAAGCGGTTTACCTTCGCAAATGAAGATAAGGAGTTAATCAGACCGATGTTTGGTCCCTCCGGCGTTTCAATCGGACACATACGGCCATAGTGAGAGTAGTGAACGTCACGGACCTCGAAGCCGGCACGTTCACGTGTCAGACCACCCGGCCCTAACGCTGAAAGACGGCGCTTGTGTGTAAGTTCAGCAAGCGGATTTGTCTGGTCCATGAACTGGGACAACTGAGAGCTTCCAAAGAACTCTTTAATTGACGCAATAACAGGACGGATATTAATCAGCTGCTGAGGTGTAATCGTATTTGTATCCTGGATGGACATTCTCTCGCGGACCACACGCTCCATACGGGATAAACCGATGCGGAACTGGTTCTGCAATAGTTCTCCGACTGAACGAAGACGTCTGTTTCCAAGATGGTCAATATCATCTGTATCTCCTACAGAATGCAGAAGGTTAAAGAAATAGCTGATCGATGCAATGATGTCAGAAGGTGAAATGTTTTTCACTGCTTCTTCCACATAGGCATTGCCGATAACATTGATGACCTTTTCGCCATCTTCATTAGGCGCGTAAATCTTAATAGACTGAAGCAATACTTCATCATCTACTACTCCGCCTAACAGGCTTACTGTTTTGAATCCGATATCCTTCTCAAGGTTAGGAAGAATGCGGTCTAATGTACGGCGGTCAAGTGTAACGCCTTTTTCCGCAATGATTTCGCCAGTTTCTGGATCCACAAGCGTTTCAGCCAGTTTTTGGCCAAACAGGCGGTTTTTAATATGAAGCTTCTTATTGATCTTATAGCGTCCAACATTCGCAAGGTCATAACGCTTTGGATCAAAGAATCTTGAGACAAGCAAGCTTTTCGCATTTTCGACCGTTGGCGGCTCGCCCGGACGAAGACGCTCATAAATTTCAAGGAGCGCTTTCTCTGTGCTTTCCGTATTGTCTTTTTCAAGCGTGTTGCGAATGTACTCGTTGTCTCCAATCAAATCGATGATCTCTTGATCAGAGCCGAACCCAAGTGCACGCAAAAGAACCGTAACGGGCAGTTTCCGAGTACGATCTATTCTGACGTATACGACGTCTTTGGCATCTGTTTCATACTCAAGCCATGCGCCGCGGTTCGGGATTACGGTTGCTGTATAGCCTTTTTTCCCGTTTTTATCAAGCTTTCCACTGAAGTATACGCTCGGAGAACGCACTAACTGGGATACAATGACACGTTCCGCTCCATTAATAACGAACGTACCTGTCTCTGTCATAAGCGGGAAGTCACCCATAAAGACATCCTGGTCTTTAACTTCGCCTGTTTCTTTGTTTACAAGACGCACTTTCACACGTAAAGGTGCAGAATATGTAACATCTCGTTCTTTCGATTCCTCAACGGAATATTTTGGTTCGCCAAGGCTGTAATCAATAAATTCAAGCGACAAATTACCAGTAAAGTCTTCAATCGGAGAAATATCATGGAACATTTCTCGTAAACCCTCATCAAGAAACCATTGATAAGAAGAGGTTTGGATTTCGATTAGATTTGGTAATTCTAAAACTTCACTGATTCGTGCGTAACTTCTACGTTGGCGGTGTCGTCCATACTGAACTAGTTGACCTGTCAACTGATTCACCCCTCAAATCAAGCGTTATTGTTGCTAATAGCAATTTATATCATCCTATAAGAAAAGCGATGAGCGCCTGCCTATCGGTTCAGGTATTAGCAACTGGATCCGATGGCGCACGAAGCCAGCCAGTAAAACTGGCCCAGAAGCCGGGCTTCTCCCCCAAAAAAGCACAGGGGCTTAAGCCAAACCTCCATTCTTATAAGACAAAAAGAAAAAGGGTTTTCACTTCAAAAACCACATTTTCACAATACGACTATTATTTTGTTAGCTTTCCCATTAAAACCAAATTTATACAACTATTAGATAAATTTAGTTATAAATAGAAATATAATATGTTGGCATTTTACAATACTATCATAGCAAAAAAGTCAAGTCAATCTTTTTTTGCTCTTAAAATAAAATAGCCTTTTTTCTTTTCTGCTGTCTCCACTTCACCGAATAACTCTGTCAGTTTATCGATTGCAGATGGCGCACCCTGTTTTTTCTGGATGACAACCCATAGCTCTCCGCCCGATATCAGAGCCTCAAAGCTTTGTTCAAAAATATCATGCACTATCTTTTTCCCGGCGCGGATTGGCGGGTTTGTCAGGATAGCCGCAAACTTATTGCCTTTCGTATTCTCAAGGCGGTCACTTTCATAGATTTGAACATTTTTTATGCCGTTCAATTCAGCATTTTCCTTTGCCAGGCCAAGGGCCCTCTCATTTACATCAACCATATGAACAGTCCGTTCCGGCATAAGCTTCGCTGCAGTCAGCCCGATTGGCCCATATCCGCAGCCGACATCGAGAATATTCCCATCAGCTTCCGGCTGTTCAAATGTCTCGAGTAATAATTTAGATCCAAAATCCACTTCACCCTTTGAAAAAACACCGTTGTCTGTTTTAAAGCGGAATGGGAATTCCTTTAGAGTATAGCTCCAGGTTTTAGGGCTGCTATCAACTTGCTGTGTTTTGGAATAGTAGTGTTCAGACATGAAATCACCTCCAGGAGTATATATATGAAGATAAAAGGAGAATCACAAATTAAGTGGTTTCGAAGGAATTATATAGGATTGCCCATTAAAAAGCAAAAAGTTAAAGGACAATGTATATTCGACTCCAAAACAAAAAGCCCGCTTAAGCAGCGGACTTTTCATAAAGGCTATTACTTAACTTCAACGCCAGCTCCAACTTCTTCAAGCTTAGCTTTAACTTCTTCAGCTTCTTCTTTAGAAACGCCTTCTTTAAGAGCTTTTGGAGTGTTATCAACAAGTTCTTTCGCTTCTTTAAGTCCAAGACCTGTGATTTCACGTACCACTTTGATAACTTTGATTTTTTGGTCGCCTGCAGAAGCAAGAACAACGTCAAATTCAGTTTGCTCTTCAGCAGCGCCACCAGCAGCAGCTCCGCCCATCATTGCTACTGGAGCAGCAGCAGTTACACCAAATTCTTCTTCAATAGCTTTTACTAAGTCGTTTAGTTCTAAAACAGTCATAGATTTAACTGCTTCAATGATTTGTTCTTTAGTCATGATTATGTTTCCTCCTTATTTTTGGTTTGAATCTATTAGTTTAACGCTAAAATTAACTTACGCGCCTTGTTCTTCTTTTTGATCTGCAACAGCTTTTGCAGCAAGAGCAAGATTGCGGATAGGTGCTTGAAGTACGCTGAGTAGCATAGAAAGCAAGCCTTCGCGTGATGGTAGTTCAGCAAGAGCTTTGACATCTTCTACTGAAGCGATATTTCCTTCGATTACACCTGCTTTAATTTCAAGTGCTTCATGCTTTTTCGCGAAATCATTAAGGATTTTCGCTGGAGCAACTACATCTTCTGTGCTGAACGCGATTGCGTTAGGTCCAGTTAAAGACTCGTTTAAACCGGAAAGTTCAGCAGCTTCAGCAGCACGGCGAGTCATTGAATTCTTGTATACTTTGAATTCCACGCCAGCTTCACGAAGCTGTTTACGAAGTTCAGTAACTTCAGCAACAGTAAGACCACGATAGTCAACAACAACTGTTGATAAACTTGATTTAAGCTTATCAGCAATTTCGTCTACGATTTGTTTCTTTTGTTCGATAATGCTGCTCATCCTTACACCTCCTGTAGAATTTTCTACATTCATACCGTTCAATAAAAAACCTCCACGACTTTGCAGACATGGAGGAAGTATACAATAGCAAGAAAAAGCAATTCTATCGTAATACCTCGGCAGGAAATTAAGCAATTAAGCACCTGCTGTCTACGGCACAAATGTTATTATATTTTAACAACAAAATACATATTACAGCATGTATTTTAGAATGTCAATTGTTATTATTGTCCAGCTTCAGCGCCTAGCCCCTCGAGGTCATAAGCCAATCCTCCCGGAAAGGTAAAGAACACCTTTCAGTGAGGCTCGTCTTATGCTTGTCGGGGCTGGGCAAGGCGCTTACGCTTTTCTATTTCACTGCAACAGATGAAGGATCTACTTTAACGCCAGGTCCCATTGTAGAAGTAACAGAAACGTTCTTCATGTAAGTTCCTTTAGCAGCAGCAGGCTTCACTTTCATCATTGTGTCGAAAATTGTGTTGAAGTTTTCAACAAGCTTTTCGTCTTCGAAAGATACTTTACCGATTGGCACGTGGATGTTACCAGCTTTGTCAACACGGTATTCAACTTTACCTGCTTTGATTTCGTTAACTGCTTTTTGAACGTCAAAAGTAACTGTGCCAGTCTTAGGGTTTGGCATTAAGCCTTTAGGTCCTAATACGCGGCCAAGTTTACCAACTTCACCCATCATGTCAGGTGTAGCAACGATTACATCAAAGTCGAACCAGCCTTGGCTGATTTTGTTGATGTATTCAGAATCGCCTACGAAATCTGCTCCAACAGCTTCTGCTTCTTTCGCTTTTTCACCCTTAGCGAATACAAGAACGCGCTGAGTTTTACCAGTTCCGTTTGGAAGAACAACTGCTCCACGGATTTGCTGGTCAGCTTTCTTAGGGTCAACTCCAAGGCGGAATGCTACCTCAACAGTTGCATCAAATTTTGCAAAATTAGTTTTCTTCGTAAGTTCAATTGCTTCAGCAATCGGGTAAGCTTTTGAAGAATCAACAAGCTTCACAGCTTCAGCGTACTTCTTACCTTTTTTAGCCATTTTTATTTCCTCCTTGATTGTGGTTTTAGCGGAATAACCTCCCACGCTTAAAAGCGGAGGCGCCTCGGTCGAAGGCGCCTGCGCTTGACAGAACAAAGGTTGCGAGTGAACCAAATTCAACGTCGCAACCTCATCCCTTAATCTGCTTCATACATGGATCAGTCTTCGATAACGATACCCATGCTGCGTGCAGTACCTTCAACCATACGCATTGCAGCTTCTACGCTTGCAGCGTTTAGATCAGGCATCTTTGTTTCAGCAATCTCGCGTACCTTGTCACGCTTGACTGTTGCTACTTTATTACGGTTCGGTTCACCAGAACCAGACTCGATTCCAGCCGCTTTCTTAAGAAGAACTGCAGCAGGAGGAGTTTTCGTAATAAATGTAAATGAACGGTCTTCAAAAACCGTGATTTCAACAGGAATGATTAAGCCAGCTTGTTCAGCTGTGCGAGCGTTAAATTCCTTACAGAATCCCATGATGTTAACACCTGCTTGACCTAGTGCCGGTCCTACCGGTGGTGCAGGGTTCGCTTTACCTGCAGGGATTTGCAGCTTTACAAGTTTGATTACTTTTTTAGCCACGAGACACACCTCCTTAAAGTCCGTGATGTGGTAATAGGGAAAGTTCCCTCCCACTCAACTTATAGTCTTTATATTAAGATAAAGAACTTTTAACTACTGTCCAGTCTCTTTGTCCGAGACATACTGACCTTTGAAATATTATCACTTTTCAAAGCCAATTTCAAGTTTTTTTACAAAGATATATAAAAGTACTTTCACAGAAGGCTGATTCTTACAGTTTTTCAATCTGTGAAAAATCAAGTTCAACCGGCGTGTCACGGCCAAACATGTTCACAAGCACTTTAATCTTCGCCTTATCTTTATCAATATCTTCAATGGAGCCTGTGAAGTTCGCAAACGGACCTTCTTTCACCTTAACGGTTTCGCCGATCTCAAAGTTGATATCAAAGCGGGCTTCTTCAACACCCATATGCTTAAGAATATGAGTAACTTCCTCAGGCAATAGCGGAGTCGGCTTTGAGCCTGAACCTGCCGAACCTACAAATCCGGTTACACCCGGAGTATTTCTTACTACATACCATGAATCATCTGTCATAACGATTTCTACGAGTACATAACCAGGGAAGACCTTGCGCTTCACTACTTTTTTCTTGCCGTTCTTCAATTCTGTTTCTTCTTCTTCCGGGACTACCACCCGGAATATTTTATCTTGCATACCCATTGATTCAACACGCTTCTCCAGATTGGCTTTCACTTTATTTTCATAGCCGGAGTACGTATGAACAACATACCAATTCTTTTCCATTCACGAGGACTTGTTCGTCCTTCCCTCCCTGTATTCAACAATTTATAATTTTTCTCCAAATTAAAAAACCCGTTTCCGGGCTTTGCAAATGTTTCCTGTGTTATTCTCCATTATACCATGGAAACTCAGGGGTTATTCAAGAATTATACGAATCAATTCAGAAATTCCCAGGTCAATCACTGCAAAAAACAGAGCGAAGAACGTAACTGTAGCAAGAACGGTAACAGTATAGCTTGTCAGCTCTTTGCGTTTAGGCCAGCTGACCTTTCTCATTTCCCGGCCAACTTCACGGAAAAAATTCACGATGCGCTGCATTTCGTAACCCCCAACTTTCAAAAGATATATCCTTTAACAAGAAGCGAAAGCGGCTTCAAATCAGACCGATCTTCCAATCTGCATAAAACAGCTCAGCTTCAGTCTATTAAAAGAACAAACTTCTTATCTATATAATCACTTTGTTTCTTTATGGATCGTATGAGCACTGCATGTGCTGCAGAATTTTTTCAATTCCAGCCGTACAGCATCATTTTTGCCCGCAGTGGAATAATTCCTGGAACCACATACAGAGCATGCCAAAATTACTTTTTTCGTCATATTTCCACCTACTAACGCCCTTAAAACTTTAACACGCACCCTAAAACATGTCAATAACTGCAAAAAAAAGCATGGTGTTAGGAAATTTTGTCTACAGGGAAAATTCGCGCACTTCCAGATATCTTTCCAGCTTTCTTTTCACCCGCTGAAGAGCATTGTCAATCGATTTAACATGGCGGTTCAGTTCTTCGGAAATTTCCTGATAGGACTGCCCATCCAAATAAAGAGCAAGCACCTTGCGTTCAAGGTCACTCAAAAGCTCAGACATTTTCACTTCAATATGATCAAATTCTTCCTGGTTGATAATCAGCTCTTCAGGGTCCATAACCTTCGCCCCGGAGATAACATCCATAAGCGTTCTGTCCGATTCCTCATCATAAATGGGCTTGTCCAGAGACACATATGAGTTCAGCGGAATATGCTTTTGGCGGGTCGCCGTCTTAATGGCGGTTATGATTTGCCTGGTGATGCACAGCTCGGCAAACGCTTTAAATGAAGACAGCTTGTCCTCTTTAAAGTCGCGGATCGCCTTGTATAAGCCAATCATTCCCTCTTGTACAATATCTTCTTTATCTGCGCCAATCAAAAAATAGGATCTTGCTTTTGCCCGGACAAAGTTGCGGTACTTATGAATCAGATAATCCAGAGCCTCACTCTCGCCCTTATGAACGAGCTCCACTATTTCTTCGTCCTCAAGCTGGATAAAGTCTATAAGATTTTCGTCGATTGTCTTGAAGTCAGCACTCACTAGGATCCCCCCGACCGTACAAGCATGGTTAGAAACATTATACAGCACGGTTTTTTCAAGCGTCAACCGCTCATTGGCCCCCTCTGCGCCATTTTTCAAAAATTTCTGCCACTTCATCACTGAGAGGTATCTTGGAAACTGGCTTTTTCTCCTGAATTTTTTTTACTTTTTTTTCAATGCTGCTTTCAATCAAATTCATTTCATTCAGCAGCTCCCTCGCTGATTTTCTTAACGCCCCCTGGCCAAATATGACCCATTGCTCTGTGAAATCGGAGGTTGCCACATGAATTTGGGTTTTAATATTGCTGAGATCGATAGCCAGTTTTTCGATGCGTTCGTCGGCCGTTTCATTATTCCGCGTGAAAATAACTTCGATCTTTGAATTCTTAAACTTTTTTTCCGTGCCCTTTACATAGTGGGCATCAAACACGACAATCACTCTGTACCCGGAATATCCCTGGTACTCGGCCATTTTTTCGATCAGACGGTCTCTGGCTGATGATAAATCCTTGTTTTTGAGCTCCCTGAGTTCTGGCCAAGCACCAATTATGTTGTATCCGTCAACAAGAAGGATGTCCATTTTTATCCCTCAAGCGGGTGCCGTTTCCGATAAACCTCATACATGAGCAGTGCAGCCGCAACTGATGCGTTAAGGGAAGTAACGTGTCCAGCCATCGGCAGGTTAATGAGGAAGTCGCATTTATCGCGAATCAGGCGGCCCATTCCTTTACCTTCGCTGCCAATCACAAGACCTAAAGGCATCGCTCCATCCATCTGGCGGTAGTCCTGTTTCCCTTTTGCATCCGTACCGGCGATCCAGACGCCTCTTTCTTTTAATTCATCAATCGTTCTGGCCATATTGGTGACACGGACAACGGGAATATACTCGATCGCACCTGTTGAAGCTTTAGCTACTGTTGCTGTCAGCCCGACCGCTCTCCTCTTCGGAATAATGATCCCATGGGCACCGACTGCATCAGCCGTTCTCATGATGGATCCCAGATTGTGCGGATCTTCAATTTCATCCAGCAGCAGGAAAAATGGTGCTTCATTTTTCTTTTCTGCAGCAGCAAACAGATCATCGATTTCTGCGTATTGATACGCAGCAACCTGTGCGATGACGCCTTGATGATTTCCCTCTGCCATCCCATCTATTTTTTTCTTTGGCACAAACTGGACCAGCACCCCGGCGGACTTCGCCAAACCGATTACCTGCTGCATCTGCCCGCTTTGCGATCCTTCTGCAATAAAAATCTTATTAATATCCCTCTCTGACTTCAATGCTTCAATGACGGGATTCTTCCCAATGATAAAATCCTGGCTCATTTTACCGCTCCTCCTTTCTTTTTCTCAACTAAATCTATGGATTCCAGAATCAGCTCTTCCATCCGCTCCTGTCTTTTCGCTAAAAACAGATAGCCGATCAGCGATTCAAAAGCTGTGCTGTATCTGTATGTTTGGACATCTGTATTCTTCGGCACCGAACCGGACTTGGCATTCCGCCCCCTGCGGACGACTGCCAGTTCTTCTTCTGTCAGCCGTTCAGCGTCTATTAATTCATGAATGATCAGAGACTGGGCTTTTGCAGAAACATACCGGGTCGCCTCCTTATGGAGAAAATGAGGCCGAACCCGTCCATTTTGCAGGAGATGGTGGCGTATATAGGTCTCAAATACCGCATCTCCCATATACGCCAGGGCAAGACTATTCAATTGTTTTTCATCTATTTTGTTATCATAGTGAAGCATTGCTTAGCCTCTTTTCCATCTGATTCCCTGCGGTGTATCTTCAAGAATAATATTCATTTCTTTCAGCTGATCGCGGATTTTATCTGCCAGTTCGAAGTTTCGCTCTTTTCTGGCCTGCTGCCTCTCTTCAATCAGCTGTTCGATTTCTTCATCCAGAAGGTCTGCATGTGCCTCGTCAAGTGAAAGCCCCAATACATCAAACAGCGTTTCAAATTCTTTCGTGAAAGCATCAATCACTTCCACAGCTGTGTTTTTCTCCATCAGATAATAATTTGCAAGCTTAGACAGTTCGAACAAAATGGACACGGCATTAGCTGTGTTAAAGTCATCATCCATATCTTGAATGAACTGCTCATGAAGAGCTGTAATTTTATCCAGCCATTCCTGATTATTATCGGTCAGATTGACACTTGCTTCTCTGCGGTGCAGCAAATTGTGATAAGACGTTTTAATGCGCTCAAGCCCTGTCCGGGTATTTTCCAGAAGCTCATCACTGTAGTTGATCGGATGCCTGTAATGAACCGACAGCATAAAAAATCTTAAAACCTGCGGATCATGCTTTTGGATAATGTCATGAACCAGGACGAAATTTCCCAGTGATTTGGACATTTTTTCATTGTCGATATTAATATAGCCGTTGTGCATCCAGTAGCGGGCGAAGGTTTTTCCTGTCAGTGCTTCCGACTGGGCAATCTCATTTTCATGATGCGGGAAGGCCAGATCCTGACCGCCTGCATGGATGTCAATCATGTCCCCAAGGTATTTCTTTGCCATCGCCGAGCATTCGATATGCCATCCGGGTCTTCCTTGCCCCCAAGGACTCTCCCACGCGATTTCCCCTTCCTTCGCTGCTTTCCAAAGAACAAAGTCGAGGGAGTCCTGTTTCTTCTCGCCGACAGCAATGCGGGCGCCGACACGCAATTCATCAATGGACTGATGGGAAAGCTTGCCGTACTCATCAAATTTCCGGGTATGGTAATAGACATCTCCCTCTGATTCATACGCAAAGCCTTTATCAATCAATGTCTGGATAAATTCAATAATGATATCGATGCTTTCTGTCACTCTCGGGTGGACATCAGCCCTTCTGCAGCCGAGCGCAGAAACGTCCTCGAAGTAGGCATTAATGAACCGTTCCGCAACAGCAGGAACATCCGTTCCCAGTTCGTTTGCCACGCGAATCAGCTTATCATCCACATCTGTAAAATTGGAGACATACTGCACATCGAAGCCGCGGAACTCAAGATATCTTCTCACGGTATCAAATACAATCGGCGGACGGGCATTCCCTATATGGATATAGTTATAAACGGTAGGACCGCACACATACATTTTCACTTTTCCCTCTTCTAAGGGAATAAAATCTTCTTTTTGACGAGTAAGTGTATTATAGATTTGAATGGCCATGAATCTGGCTCCTTTCTTTCCTCAATGTTTCCACTTCCGTTTTTAATTCCCGCAGCTCCTCCTCCAGTTCCTTAAACCGGTCTGCAATTGGATCGGGAAGATCACA
The DNA here is from genome assembly GCF_038002165.1 of Cytobacillus sp. FSL H8-0458. Taxonomy (NCBI): domain Bacteria; kingdom Bacillati; phylum Bacillota; class Bacilli; order Caryophanales; family Bacillaceae; genus Cytobacillus; species Cytobacillus sp. FSL H8-0458. The sequence goes on from NZ_JBBOBR010000001.1 coordinate 4,081,137, forward strand.
ATGATTTAAATCTTTGTTAATTTTCACTCCATCCCGGACTTTCACTCTTCCAGGTATCCCGACTACTGTTGAATTTGGCGGAACCTCATGAAGAACAACAGAGCCTGCACCGATCTTAGAATTCTCCCCAATCGTAATAGAGCCCAAAACCTTCGCGCCGGTTGCAATCAGCGCGTTGTCCTTAATGGTAGGATGGCGCTTGCCTTTTTCCTTCCCGGTTCCTCCCAGTGTCACACCCTGAAAAACCGTTACGTTATCACCGATTTCACATGTTTCCCCGATGACAACCCCCATGCCATGGTCGATAAAAAAGCGTCTGCCGATCTTTGCTCCCGGGTGAATTTCAATTCCTGTGAAAAAGCGGCTGATCTGGGAAACCACTCTTGCAAGAAAATAAAACTTCCGCTTAAAAAGAGCGTGGGCAATGCGGTGTGACCAGACAGCATGCAATCCTGAGTAGGTTAATATTACTTCCAAATAACTTCTTGCTGCCGGATCCTGTTCAAATACCACTTCGATATCTTCCTTCATTCTTGCAAACATGGTTCATTTCCCCTCCTGACGTAGATCTCCATTTTTATAAATGTTTTTTTCATATACTAATTTGTTGCGGATTTTGCATATAAAAAAAGCGCCTCTGCCACAATCGGACAGAGACGCTTTACGCGCGGTTCCACTCTGTTTAGGCTGAAACAGCCTCAACTTTAACTTGTTAACGGATAAGTTTCCGCTCAAATCTACTTGGAAAGATGGCGTCCGTTCGAATTGAGGCTCTGAGGCGCACTTCAGAATAAAGAGAGGCTTAAACCACTTTCAGCCGGTGATGGTTCTCTCTAAAAAGCATCTTTTTCTTACTTTTCCTCTTCAACACTTTTCAATATAGAATAATTTACTTAATACTATATTACATTTTCTCCAAGATGTTAACCAATAATGCTCATTAATCGAGTTTTTACTTTTTCTTTTCCTAAAAGCTCGATGGCCTGCGGCAGATCCGGTCCATGGGTTTGGCCAGTCGTTGCGGAACGGATAGGCATGAAGAGCTTCTTGCCCTTGTGGCCCGTTGATTTCTGCACTGCCTTCATAGCCGCTTTAATTTCATCTGCTTTGAATTCTGCAAGTGCATCAATTTCCTGCAGGAATGCAGATAGCACTTCAGGAACCTGCTCTTCAGCCAGAACTTCCTTCGCTTCTTCATCAACGGTCATTTCCTCTGTAAAGAACAGCTCTGAAAGCTCGACAATCTGAGCGCCAAAGCTCATTTTTTCCTGGTAAAGAGTGATCAGGCTTTTAACCCATTCTTCGTTTTCCTGCTGCCAGTTTTCACTGATCTTTCCTGCCTTCACCAGGTGTGGGGCTGAAATGGACACTAGACGTTCCTGATCAAGCTTTTTCATGTACTGATTATTCATCCACTCAAGCTTTTGCTTATCGAAAAGGGCCGGAGATTTTGATAGGCGGTTTTCATCAAAGATATCAATAAATTCTTCTTTGGAGAAGATTTCTTCCTCGCCTGCAGGAGACCAGCCAAGAAGAGCAATAAAGTTAAAGAGCGCTTCCGGCAAGTAGCCGAGCTCTTCGTATTGTTCAATGAACTGGATAATCGTCTCGTCGCGCTTGCTCAGTTTTTTGCGGCTTTCATTGACAATCAGGGTCATATGTCCGAACACCGGAAGGTCCCAGCCCAATGCTTCGTAAATCATCTGCTGCTTAGGCGTATTGGAAATATGGTCATCTCCGCGCAGAACATGGGAAATTTTCATTAGGTGGTCATCCACTGCTACCGCAAAATTGTAGGTAGGCGTGCCGTCTTTCTTAACGATGACATAATCGCCAAATCCATCAGACTCGAATGACACTTCCCCTTTTACCATGTCATTGAATGTCAGCATCTTGCCTTTTGGCACAAGGAAGCGGATACTAGGCTTTCTGCCTTCAGCTTCAAGTGCAGATCTTTCTTCCTCTGTCAGATGACGGCATTTCCCTGAGTAAGCAGGAGTATCGCCTTTTGCAGATTGAGCTTCACGCTCTGCTTCAAGCTCCTCTTCCGTACAATAGCATTTATAGGCATGCCCTTTTTCGAGCAATTCCTTATAGTAGGTTTCATAGATATGATTTCTTTCAGATTGGCGGTACGGGCCATATTCGCCTTCCCTGTCAATGCTTTCGTCCCAATCCATTCCAAGCCATTTTAAATAATGAAGCTGGCTTTCCTCGCCGCCTTCAATATTCCGTTTCTTATCTGTATCCTCAATGCGGATGATGAATTTCCCGCCTTTGCTTCTTGCAAACAAATAGTTAAAAAGCGCCGTTCTCGCATTTCCGATATGTAAATGCCCAGTCGGACTCGGAGCGTAGCGGACGCGGATTTCATTTGACATACTGACTGCCTCCTTAAAATCTTAAATCTGTTGAGTTTATCGTAAGCTATATTTTAACACTCAGGTTTTTCTTCTGAAAGGTAATTTTAACGGTTCTCTATCTTTTTCAGCAAAACAGCCGCCTGGGAGGCGATTCCCTCTCCCCGTCCTGTAAAGCCAAGCTTTTCTGTAGTTGTTGCTTTCACATTAATATTTTCTTTTTCGGTTTCCAGAAGCTCTGCAATCCGCTCCTGCATTTTACCGATATGAGGAGCCATCTTCGGCTTCTGGGCGATGATGGTGCAATCTGCATTAACCAGCTCATACCCTTTTTCTTTTACGATTCCCCATACATACTGCAGCAGCTTTGCCGAATCGGCATCCTTGAATTCAGGATCGGTATCAGGAAAATGCCGTCCAATGTCCCCTTCACCAATGGCCCCAAGGCAGGCATCTGCCACTGTATGCAGCAGGACATCTGCATCTGAATGCCCTAAAAGCCCTTTTTCATATGGTATTTCAATACCCCCGATAATCAGCGGGCGTCCTTCAGCAAACTGATGAACATCAAAACCTTGTCCAATCCGAAACATGATAACAATCCCCTTTACATATGACTTCTTTTCTTTATAATTGCTTCCGCAAAATAAATATCTTCCGGTGTAGTCAGCTTAATATTATCGTAACTTCCCTCAACAATCACCACTTCATTGCCCAACCGCTCCACGAGGCTCGCATCATCTGTTCCTAAAAAGCCGTCTTCCTCGGCCTTGCGGTGTGCCTCAAGCAGGGAACAAACGCGAAAGGCCTGTGGAGTTTGAACAGCCCACAGGCAGGAACGTTCAAGGGTTTCTGTAATTAAATGCCCATCAGCTTTTTTAACGGTATCCTTCAGCGGCACTGCCAGAACAGCAGCTCCTTTTTCCCAGGCTGCTTTCACCAGAGGCTGCAGTAAATCCCGGGTAATAAAAGGGCGGGCAGCGTCATGAACCAGCACTACTTCCTCACCCGAAGCCGCTTTGGCCGCATTATAGACACTATGCTGCCTTTCCTTACCGCCTTCAACCATAGCAGCCACTTTCGTAATCTGATGCTGTTTTAAGAGAGTGCGCATTTCTTCCTCATCCTGAGGATTAATAGCCAGAAAGATGCCTGTGCACTCCGGATCACTCTCAAAAACTCTTAACGTATGTATAAACACAGGGACATTCCCAATTTCCAGAAGAAGCTTATTCTTTCCGGCTCCCATTCGTTTCCCCTGCCCGGCTGCCGGGAGAATCGCTTGATAATTCATATTTTTTACTCCTCTTTTTAGAAAAGCGCAAGCGCCTTGGTCACCCCCGACAAGCACAAGACGAGCCTCCCGGAAAGGCGTTCTTTGCCTTTTTGGGAGGATTGGCTTGTGACCTCGAGGGGGTAGGCGCTGGAGCTAGACAGTTAACGACGTTTAAAATTTTATACTTTCTTATTTGTTAAAAAAGCAGGCAAAAAGGCAGGGAAATCAATCTCCCTGCACGTTCTGTCCTACTTTCCATCATACATTATAAAGCTTTTTCCAGAAGTTTGGGTTTTGCAAAGATCATTCTTCCGGCTGATGTCTGCAGAACACTTGTGACAAGTACATCAATATGTTTGCCAATGTAATTTCTGCCTTCTTCCACCACGATCATCGTGCCGTCGTCCAGATAGGCAATCCCCTGATTCTGTTCCTTGCCGTCTTTTATTACCTGTACTTTCATTTCTTCACCTGGAAGCACAACCGGTTTTACCGCATTAGCCAGGTCATTAATATTAAGGACTGCCACTTTTTGCAGTTCACAAACCTTGTTTAAGTTAAAGTCATTGGTCACAACGACGCCATTCGTTAACTTAGCCAGCTTCACGAGCTTGCTGTCCACCTCTTGGATTTCTTCAAAATCGCCTTCATAGATTTCCACATTAATCGAAAGCTCTTTTTGAATCCGGTTTAATATATCCAGACCCCGTCTGCCGCGGTTCCTCTTTAATACATCTGATGAATCAGCAATATGCTGAAGTTCTTCGAGCACAAACTGCGGAATGACAATCGTGCCTTCCAAAAAGCCAGTCTGGCAGATATCAGCAATGCGTCCATCGATAATAACGCTTGTATCAAGAATCTTGAGTGATTTTTTAGGTGCAGCTTCAGGCTCAAGTTCTTCTTCACTGCTCTTCTTTTTCTTGCTGGAAAATAAACTTAAAAGCTCATCCCGCTTTTTAAAACCAACCTGAAATCCCAGGTAGCCGAATATAAGCGTCAGCACAATGGGAGCAACGGTATTCAGTATCGGCACCTCAATTGCATTTAGGGCATATCCGATTAAAAAGGCAATGACTAATCCAAAAACCAGGCCGACACTTCCAAAAATAATATCTGTTATAGGTACTTTTACCAGTGATTCTTCTGCCCATCTCACGAAATTTACGACGTGATCAACCGCCCAAAAAGTTAAAAGATAAAAAATAATAGCACCTAAAATGGCGGACACATATGGATTGTTTAAAAGAGGAATGCCATCTAAACTGATTAATTTTAATAAGTCAGGAATTAAGAATATTCCAAGCGTTACCCCAATAATAAGGAAGCATGCCTGTACAATACGTTTTAACATTCCTTCACCTCCTTTTACTCATTATAAACAAATTCACAAAATTGAAACCCTGAATCCGGGGTATTTTCAATTTTGTTCCTTATAATTATTTCACGATAGTAAAAGATCTGTTTTATTAATACTTTCGTCCACTTTAAGGGTAGCACCATTGGCAATAAACTGTCAAATAATTAACCAACCATTTTAGCATAACCAATTACATAGTTCAATGGTCTCTTTATAGCTGGCGATCCGCAAAAACCTGCTCTTTTATGAGCTTAAGTCCCTCTTTAATTTTTCTTGCCCGAACTTCCCCGATTCCTTCCACCTCATCGAGCTCCTCTACAGTTGCCGTGATGATATTTGGGAATTCTTCAAACCGGTTAATCAGATTTTCAATAATAATTGGCGGCAGGCGCGGAACTTTATTCAGCATGCGAAAGCCGCGGGGGCATTTAAATTCTTCCGTGTGAATATAACCGTTGTACCCGAGAAGCTTTAGAATGACAGAGTCTTCGAGCATTTCCCCTTTTGAAAGGACCTGTAGTTTGACAAGCGCCTCCCTGGAGTCGATGTCTTTTGATTGAGCATAATCTCTAATAATCCATTCTGCTTCCCGTTCCAGCTCCACCAGCAGCTCATTCATCTGGAGCCGGATCAGCCTTCCTTCGGTGCCCAGTTCACTCAAATAGGTGAGCAGCTCATTTTTAATGCGCAGAACCATTTCGATATTATGAAAAACATGCAGGATGTCACTGTAGGTAACAAGCTCCTCAAATTCCAGGATGCTGAGATTGCCAATGCTCTGTTCAAGAACGACCTTATATTTTTCAAGCGTCTGGACAGCTACATTCGCCTTCGTTAAAATAACGCCAATATCCCTCAGCGCATAGCGGGAATGCCCTTTATAAAGGGTAATGACATTGCGTCTTTGGGAAATGGCAATCACTAATGCGCCTGTTTGCCGGGCAACCCGCTCAGCCGTCCGGTGCCGCATGCCCGTTTCCGTAGAGGGCACACCGGGATCAGGAGCCAGCTGGGCATTCGCAATCAGAATCATGTTCCCTTCTTCATTTAAAATAATAGCTCCATCCATCTTGGCCAGCTCATACAGATAACTTGGCGAAAATGGGCAATTAATCTGAAAACCCCCATCAACAAGGTTTCTCAGCTTTTCTTTTGAGCCCAGTACAATCAGCCCGCCTGTATTGGCGCGCAGAACATTATCAATCCCTTCCCTGATAGGCGTACCCGGAGCCATGAACCGAAGGATTTCACTCATTGTTTTTTCGCCCATTTTTTTAGTCTCCATGTTTATCCCCCTAACGCAGCCTTTAGCGCTTCACCTACAGAGCTTACTCCGATCAGTTCAATTCCTCCCGGTGCGCTCCATCCGCCAAGATTGTTCGCCGGCAGGATGACCCGTTCAAAGCCCAGCTTGGCCGCCTCCTGCACTCTTTGTTCGATTCTTGAAACTCTCCTGACCTCGCCGGTGAGTCCTACTTCTCCGATGATGCAGTCTGTTGCTTTTGTCGGCTTATCCCGAAAGCTCGACGCAATGCTGACAGCTATGGCCAAATCAATTGCCGGTTCATCAAGCTTTACTCCGCCAGCGACTTTTAGGTAGGCATCCTGATTTTGCAGGAGCATTCCGACCCGTTTTTCCAAAACGGCCATCAGGAGCGGAACCCGGTTATGATCGATTCCGGTTGCCATTCGTCTTGGATTTCCAAAGCTTGTCGGGGAAATAAGCGCCTGAATTTCAACCAGAACAGGCCTCGTCCCCTCCATGGAAGCAACGACTGTTGAACCGGCAGCTCCCTGTGACCGCTCTTCGAGGAAAATTTCCGATGGATTGGCTACTTCCTCAAGCCCAAGTTCCTTCATTTCAAAAATGCCCATCTCGTTTGTTGACCCGAATCTGTTTTTTACAGCACGTAAAATCCGGTATGTATGATGGCGTTCACCTTCAAAGTATAAAACCGTATCCACCATGTGTTCCAGAAGTCTTGGACCCGCAATGGATCCCTCCTTTGTAACATGCCCTACGATAAAAATGGCAATTCCCTTCGTTTTGCCAATGCGCATCAGTTCAGCGGTGCATTCCCGAACCTGGGAAACGCTCCCGGGCGCCGATGTCACTTCCGGATGGAAAATCGTCTGAATGGAGTCGATAATGACAAAGTCAGGGTTGACTGTTTCAATCGTTCTGCTTATTTCCTCAAGGCTGGTTTCCGAATAAACGAGCAGACTGTCTGAAGAAACACCTAGGCGGTCAGCCCGCAGCTTCGTCTGGCGCATGGATTCTTCCCCTGATATATAGAGAACCGAATGCTTTCTGTTCGCCAGCTGTGATGACACTTGAAGAAGAAGCGTTGATTTCCCGATGCCCGGATCTCCACCGATAAGAACAAGGGAACCTCTTACAATCCCGCCCCCGAGGACACGGTTTAATTCTTTTAAATCGGTATGTATGCGGGGTTCGCTGACTGTTTCAATGGATGTAATTGGCGTAGCTTTTGCCGCTATGGCCGTTCCCTGTGAATGTGCAAAAGCGCCTCTTCTCGTTGAAGCTGGCTTCTCTACCTCTTCCACCATCGTATTCCATTGTCCGCACCCCGGACATTTTCCCATCCATTTCGCTGATTCATAGCCGCATTCCTGGCACATGAATTTCGTTTTTCTTTTAGCCATACTTCTTCCCCTCTCTGTACATTCATACCAGCCGCGGTAAAGGAAAATCTTATTATTACCGGCCTTGCGTGGAAGAACCAGTGATGAAAGAAGTGCGTTTACTTCCTATTCCCTTTTCCAACGGGTTTTAAAATATTATTGTCCTGATATCTTTTTCTCTCTTAAAATTAACATAAAACGGCTGAATAAGCCTCTTTTAAGGCTGCATTTAAAAATGGCCTGAAATAGTACAAAAAGGTACACGTATAACAGGGACGTGTACCTTTTTGCTGTGTGTGATCATCTGATGCTTATATTATGTGGTCCGTTACACTTATTTTTGAAGGTTGGCTGTTCTGCTTGGTTCTGCGGTTCTCACAACAAATTCTCCATCCTTCACATCGATGACCACGCTTTGCCCGGTTAGGACTGTTCCTCTTAAAAGCTCTTCGGATAAGCGGTCTTCAATATGCTTTTGAATGGCCCGGCGGAGCGGACGTGCTCCGTACTCAGGATCATAGCCCTCAACTGAGATTTTTTCTTTGGCTGCATCTGTCAATTCCAATGTAATATCCTGTTCCTTCAAACGTTTCGTTAATGTATCAGACATAAGCGAAACGATTTCCTGAAGATGCTTTTTCTCCAATGCATGGAAAACGATAATTTCATCGATACGGTTCAGGAATTCAGGACGGAAGGACTTCTTCATCTCTTCCATTACCTTTCCTTTCATATCTTTGTAATCCTGTTCTCCATCCTGGATGTTAAAGCCAACGTATTTGTTCCGCTTAAGTGCTTCAGCACCTACATTAGATGTCATAATCAGAACAGTATTGCGGAAATCGACGGTTCTTCCCTTTGAGTCCGTTAATCTTCCGTCTTCCAATACCTGTAATAGGATATTGAATACATCAGGGTGAGCCTTTTCAATTTCATCAAGCAGTACAACAGAGTATGGCTTTCTGCGGACTTTTTCGGTTAACTGCCCGCCCTCTTCATATCCTACATAGCCTGGAGGCGAACCTACCAAACGGGATGTAGAGTGCTTCTCCATGTATTCTGACATATCGATGCGGATCATCGCATCCTCGTCACCGAACATAGCTTCTGCTAAGGCACGGGCCAGCTCAGTTTTACCAACACCAGTCGGGCCAAGGAATACAAATGAGCCAATCGGGCGCTTCGGATCTTTAAGGCCGGCACGGGCACGGCGGACAGCCTTCGAAATGGCCTTAACGGCTTCTTCCTGTCCGATTACACGGGAATGAAGGATTTCTTCCAGATTAAGAAGTTTTTCTGTTTCAGTTTGAGCAAGCTTCGAAACAGGGATTCCCGTCCAGCTGGCCACCACATTGGCAATATCCTCAACCGTCACTTCACTGTTTTCTTTGCCCTGCTTTTCTTTCCATGTTTTCTTCGTTTCTTCCAGCTGTTCACGCAGGCGCTGCTCCGTATCCCTTAAGGAAGCCGCTTTTTCAAATTCCTGGCTTTGTACGGCTGCATCCTTCTCTTTTCTTACGTCCTCAAGCTTAACCTCAAGCTCTTTCAGATTTGGAGGCGTAGTATAAGAGCGCAGTCTTACCTTTGAACCCGCTTCATCGATTAAGTCAATCGCTTTATCCGGAAGGAAGCGGTCTGAAATGTAGCGGTCTGACAGCTTTACGGCTGCTTCAATCGCTGCATCTGTAATGGTTACGCGGTGATGGGCTTCGTAACGGTCGCGCAGCCCCTCAAGGATTTGAACAGATTCTTCGGCAGTCGGCTCATCAACCGTAATAGGCTGGAACCTTCTTTCAAGTGCCGCATCTTTTTCAATGTATTTTCTATATTCATCAAGTGTAGTTGCACCAATACACTGGAGTTCACCGCGGGCAAGAGATGGCTTTAGAATATTGGAAGCATCAATCGCTCCTTCTGCTCCTCCTGCACCTATTAATGTATGAAGCTCGTCAATGAATAAGATGATGTTTCCTGCCTGCCTGATTTCATCCATTACCTTCTTCAGGCGGTCTTCAAATTCACCGCGATACTTCGTTCCGGCAACTACTGTACCCATATCAAGCGTCATAACCCTTTTATCGCGAAGAGTCTCTGGCACTTCATTGTTAATAATCTGCTGCGCAAGGCCCTCAGCAATGGCAGTTTTACCTACACCAGGCTCACCAATGAGAACCGGGTTATTTTTCGTTCTGCGGCTTAATACTTCGATTACACGCTGAATTTCTTTGCTTCGTCCTATAACAGGATCGAGGCTTCCTTCTCTGGCAATAGCAGTCAGGTCACGTGCTAATCCATCCAAGGTCGGTGTGTTCGCATTGGCTGCAGAGCCTCCCTGATGGCTGCCGGACTCATTGCTGCCTAACAGCTGAAGCACCTGCTGGCGCGCTTTATTGAGACTGACTCCAAGGTTATTCAATACCCTCGCAGCAACGCCTTCGCCTTCACGGATCAGGCCAAGCAGGATATGCTCTGTTCCTACATAGGAATGGCCAAGCTTTCTTGCTTCGTCCATGGAAAGTTCAATCACTTTCTTGGCACGCGGTGTATAGTGAATCGTCTGGGAAGCATCCTGCCCCCTGCCGATTAAATTCTCAACCTCTTTTTGGATCTTATCAGAGCCGAGGCCTAAAGCATACAGAGCTTTAGCTGCAATTCCTTCACCTTCGCGTACAAGCCCAAGCAGAATATGCTCTGTTCCGATGTTATTATGTCCTAAACGGATTGCTTCCTCCTGTGCTAAAGCCAATACCTTTTGAGCTCTTTCCGTAAATCGTCCGAACATCATATTTTCATCCTCCCAACTCTTGATCTTCCATTTTTAATCTTTCCCTAATTAGTGAAGCCCTGCGGATATCGCGTTCATGCGGTCTGAGCGGCCCGCCTGCATACTGCTGCAGGAAGCCGGGCTGTGTCAGGATCATCAGCTCATTCAATATATTCTTTGATATGTTTTTGATGTACTTCATATCAATCCCCAGGCGAACATCAGACAAGCATTGTGCTGCTTCCTTTGATTCAATGATCCGGCTGTTAGATAAAATGCCATAAGAGCGGAAGACTCTATCTTCTAATTGTATGTTAGAAGTCTTTGCTAATGCTTCCCTTGCCGATCTTTCCTGAGAAATCAGCTGACTGACAACGCTTTTCAGATCCTCGGCGATATCCTCTTCTGATTTTCCGAGAGTGATCTGATTTGAAACTTGAAAGATGTTACCTAAAGCTTCGCTGCCTTCCCCGTAAATTCCTCTAACAACTAAACCTAACTGGTTAATTGCCGGGATAATCCGGTTCATTTGATGTGTGAGAACGAGGCCCGGCAAATGCATCATAACCGATGCCCTAAGCCCTGTTCCTACATTTGTGGGGCAGCTTGTTAAAAAGCCAATATCTTCATCAAATGCATAATCGGCTTCTTCCTCCAGCCAATCATCAATTTCATTCGCCATATTTAAGGCTTCAGAAAGCTGAAACCCCGGAAACAGGCATTGAATCCTTATATGGTCTTCTTCATTAATCATGATGCTGACTTCTTCATTTTCAGAAAGAAGGCAGGCACCATGAGTTGAATTCTCAGCAAGATGGGGACTGATCAAATGCTTTTCCATCAGCACTCTTTTTTGAAGAGGCTGAAGGTTATCCATTAATAAAAGCTCCATTTCCCCAAGTTTTGAAAAAGAAGAATGCTCCACCCTTGCCTTTATTTTTTCAATGATTGCTTCTGCTTCTTCATTTGAAAATAAAGTAGGGAATTTATATTGCTTTATATTGCGGGCGAGCCTGATTCGTGAACTTAATACAATATCGGAATCAGGTCCTTCCGCACTCATCCAGGAGCTGATAGCTTGATTTATGAAACGTTCCAGCGACAAGCTTACTCCCCTCCCTTTTGACCAGCATTGAGCTGCTTTTCCATATTCCTTATTTCGTCTCTCAATTCTGCAGCTCTCTCAAACTCTTCTTTGGCAATCATTTCTTTTAAATGATTTTTTAAATCATCAATATTCCTGCGTAAGTGAATGGTTCCCCCAATTCTGGCAGGGATTTTTCCGCTGTGTGAGGAATTCCCGCTGTGCAGCCTTCTAAGAATCGGGTTTAATTGGTCTTTAAAAGTCTCATAGCAGCTGGCGCATCCAAAACGGCCAACTTTAATAAACTGCTGAAAGGTCAGGGAGCATTGCTCACACTGCAGAACCTTCTCCTGCTGAAAAGGATCCTGGCCCGACCCCTGAAAGGCAGGCTGAATATTCAAAAGGCCAGCAAGCAAGTTATTTATTGAAAAACCGGACCCGCTGCCCAGCATAAACATTTCACCTTTTTCCTGTGCGCATTTCTCGCAAAGATGAAACTCTGCTTTCTCGCCATTTACAACCTTTGTAAAGTGCAGCGTGGCCGGCCTTTGATTACATTCCTGACAAATCATGACTTCACCTCTCCAGCTCACTACTATTTATATTTCAAAGTGGTCAACATTGCCTTAAGCATTCTTGCTCTCAGCTCATCCCTGAATGGAAGATCAATATACAGGACAGAACGGTCTATAACACTAAGCATTATTTTAGCTTCCCTGTGTGTTATAATCTCTTCTTCTACCAGACGGTAGATGAGATTCTCCGCACTGCTCTGGGCAATCCTGCTCTGCACCAAAGATATTAACTGGTCAATTAAATCAGCATGGTCATAGGACTGGACTTTCATAATCCTGATGAAGCCCCCGCCGCCCCGCTTACTTTCTACTGCATAACCTTTTTCAATCGTGAAACGGGTGTTGATCACATAATTGATCTGGGAAGGAACACATTGGAATTTGTCAGCAATTTCGCTTCTCTTAATTTCCACGATTTCCCTTTCGCTCTTCTCTAAAACCTGTTTGAGATAATTTTCAATTATGTCGGATATATTTCTCACCAGGCCTCCCCCTATCTGACTTTGACTATATTTGACATTAATTATACATGATTTATGTAATTTCTTGCAATTGGCGGGTATTAATAATTTTCCCCCATTTTTTGACTTCCCAAACCTGATAATGGAAGTTAATGTCGATAACAATATATTTTTGGATGGGCGGGTTTGTGCTTGGTTGGGGGAAGTTTTTTTGGATGATAGTTGATGTGTATGGATTGATTGTTCTTTGGATCGAGGATGTCAAAGCTGGATGGAGCTGCTGGGATGTATGCTGTTCTTAGATTCTTTGAAGATGGGGTGGTGCGACTTATCTCGCATGTTTGGAGATTTATTTCGCATGATTGAAGATTTATCTAGCATGTTTTGGAGTTTATCTCACATGGCACATTTTTTCTTTGCAATTAAAAGAAGAGTCCAATTGATTCAGATACCTATCATTCCACACAAAAAAGAGCACCCATCAGGTGCTCTTTCATTTGCCCGGCAGCGTCCTACTCTCACAGGGGGACAGCCCCCAACTACCATCGGCGCTGAGAAGCTTAACTTCCGTGTTCGGTATGGGAACGGGTGTGACCTTCTCGCTATCGCCACCGGACTATTTGGTTGAAGAAACTTCGTTCCCTCAAAACTAGATAATGTATGAAGAAGCATTTGCCGAGTAATTACCAATATGACTTGGTTAAGTCCTCGATCGATTAGTATCAGTCAGCTCCACATGTCGCCACGCTTCCACCTCTGACCTATCAACCTGATCATCTTTCAGGGATCTTACTAGCTTGACGCTATGGGAAATCTCATCTCGAGGGGGGCTTCATGCTTAGATGCTTTCAGCACTTATCCCTTCCGCACATAGCTACCCAGCGATGCCTTTGGCAAGACAACTGGTACACCAGCGGTGCGTCCATCCCGGTCCTCTCGTACTAAGGACAGCTCCTCTCAAATTTCCTGCGCCCACGACGGATAGGGACCGAACTGTCTCACGACGTTCTGAACCCAGCTCGCGTACCGCTTTAATGGGCGAACAGCCCAACCCTTGGGACCGACTACAGCCCCAGGATGCGATGAGCCGACATCGAGGTGCCAAACCTCCCCGTCGATGTGGACTCTTGGGGGAGATAAGCCTGTTATCCCCGGGGTAGCTTTTATCCGTTGAGCGATGGCCCTTCCATGCGGAACCACCGGATCACTAAGCCCGACTTTCGTCCCTGCTCGACTTGTAGGTCTCGCAGTCAAGCTCCCTTGTGCCTTTACACTCTGCGAATGATTTCCAACCATTCTGAGGGAACCTTTGGGCGCCTCCGTTACTTTTTAGGAGGCGACCGCCCCAGTCAAACTGCCCACCTGACACTGTCTCCCGCCCCGATCAGGGGCGCGGGTTAGAATTTCAATACAGCCAGGGTAGTATCCCACCGACGCCTCCACCGAAGCTGGCGCTCCGGCTTCTCAGGCTCCTACCTATCCTGTACAAGCTGTACCAAAATTCAATATCAGGCTACAGTAAAGCTCCACGGGGTCTTTCCGTCCTGTCGCGGGTAACCTGCATCTTCACAGGTACTATAATTTCACCGAGTCTCTCGTTGAGACAGTGCCCAGATCGTTACGCCTTTCGTGCGGGTCGGAACTTACCCGACAAGGAATTTCGCTACCTTAGGACCGTTATAGTTACGGCCGCCGTTTACTGGGGCTTCGATTCAAAGCTTCGCTTGCGCTAACCTCTCCTCTTAACCTTCCAGCACCGGGCAGGCGTCAGCCCCTATACTTCGCCTTGCGGCTTCGCAGAGACCTGTGTTTTTGCTAAACAGTCGCCTGGGCCTATTCACTGCGGCTCATCAGGGCTATTCACCCTAATGAGCACCCCTTCTCCCGAAGTTACGGGGTCATTTTGCCGAGTTCCTTAACGAGAGTTCTCTCGCTCACCTTAGGATTCTCTCCTCGCCTACCTGTGTCGGTTTGCGGTACGGGCACCTTTTCCCTCGCTAGAGGCTTTTCTTGGCAGTGTGGAATCAGGAACTTCGGTACTAAATTTCCCTCGCCGTCACAGCTCAGCCTGTGTGGTAACGGGATTTGCCTCGTTACCGGCCTAACTGCTTGGACGCGCTAATCCAGCAGCGCGCTTACCCTATCCTCCTGCGTCCCCCCATTGCTCAAACGGTAAAGAGGTGGTACAGGAATATCAACCTGTTGTCCATCGCCTACGCTTTTCAGCCTCGGCTTAGGTCCCGACTAACCCTGAGCGGACGAGCCTTCCTCAGGAAACCTTAGGCATTCGGTGGATGGGATTCTCACCCATCTTTCGCTACTCATACCGGCATTCTCACTTCTAAGCGCTCCACCAGTCCTTGCGGTCTGGCTTCAACGCCCTTAGAACGCTCTCCTACCACTGACATCGAAAGATGTCAATCCACAGCTTCGGTGATACGTTTAGCCCCGGTACATTTTCGGCGCGGAGTCACTCGACCAGTGAGCTATTACGCACTCTTTAAATGGTGGCTGCTTCTAAGCCAACATCCTGGTTGTCTAAGCAACTCCACATCCTTTTCCACTTAACGTATACTTTGGGACCTTAGCTGGTGGTCTGGGCTGTTTCCCTCTTGACTACGGATCTTATCACTCGCAGTCTGACTCCCATGGATAAGTCTTTGGCATTCGGAGTTTGTCTGAATTCGGTAACCCGATGGGGGCCCCTAGTCCAAACAGTGCTCTACCTCCAAGACTCTTACTACATGAGGCTAGCCCTAAAGCTATTTCGGAGAGAACCAGCTATCTCCAGGTTCGATTGGAATTTCTCCGCTACCCACACCTCATCCCCGCACTTTTCAACGTGCGTGGGTTCGGGCCTCCATCCAGTGTTACCTGGACTTCACCCTGGACATGGGTAGATCACCTGGTTTCGGGTCTACGACCACATACTCATTCGCCCTATTCAGACTCGCTTTCGCTGCGGCTCCGTCTTATCAACTTAACCTCGCATGTAATCGTAACTCGCCGGTTCATTCTACAAAAGGCACGCTATCACCCATTAACGGGCTCTAACTACTTGTAGGCACACGGTTTCAGGATCTCTTTCACTCCCCTTCCGGGGTGCTTTTCACCTTTCCCTCACGGTACTGGTTCACTATCGGTCACTAGGGAGTATTTAGCCTTGGGAGATGGTCCTCCCTGCTTCCGACGGGATTTCTCGTGTCCCGCCGTACTCAGGATCCACTCTGGAGGGAACGAAGTTTCAACTACAGGGCTTTTACCTTCTCTGGCCGGCCTTTCCAGACCTGTTCATTTACCTCGTTCCTTTGTAACTCCGTGTAGAGTGTCCTACAACCCCAGGAGGCAAGCCTCCTGGTTTGGGCTAATCCCGTTTCGCTCGCCGCTACTCAGGGAATCGCGTTTGCTTTCTCTTCCTCCGGGTACTTAGATGTTTCAGTTCCCCGGGTCTGCCTTCCATATCCTATGTATTCAGATAAGGATCCCATCCCATTACGGATAGGGGGTTTCCCCATTCGGAAATCTCCGGATCAAAGCTTACTTACAGCTCCCCGAAGCATATCGGTGTTAGTACCGTCCTTCATCGGCTCCTAGTGCCAAGGCATTCACCGTGCGCCCTTTCTAACTTAACCGTATTTGACAGGTTCATCGAAGATGAACAAGATCAAAGGTTTTTAACTCTATTTAACATAGAGAGAATTCACTAAAATGGCGATTACTCGGTTATTGCTTCTTCATAATCATTATCTAGTTTTCAAAGAACGAATCTTTCATTGAGAGATTGAACTCTCAAAACTGAACGAACAAAGAACGTCACGTTTCTTGTAAATATTCCTTAGAAAGGAGGTGATCCAGCCGCACCTTCCGATACGGCTACCTTGTTACGACTTCACCCCAATCATCTGTCCCACCTTAGGCGGCTGGCTCCAAAAGGTTACCCCACCGACTTCGGGTGTTACAAACTCTCGTGGTGTGACGGGCGGTGTGTACAAGGCCCGGGAACGTATTCACCGCGGCATGCTGATCCGCGATTACTAGCGATTCCGGCTTCATGCAGGCGAGTTGCAGCCTGCAATCCGAACTGAGAATGGTTTTATGGGATTCGCTTAACCTCGCGGTTTCGCAGCCCTTTGTACCATCCATTGTAGCACGTGTGTAGCCCAGGTCATAAGGGGCATGATGATTTGACGTCATCCCCACCTTCCTCCGGTTTGTCACCGGCAGTCACCTTAGAGTGCCCAACTGAATGCTGGCAACTAAGATCAAGGGTTGCGCTCGTTGCGGGACTTAACCCAACATCTCACGACACGAGCTGACGACAACCATGCACCACCTGTCATCCTGTCCCCCGAAGGGGAACGCCCTATCTCTAGGGTTGTCAGGAGATGTCAAGACCTGGTAAGGTTCTTCGCGTTGCTTCGAATTAAACCACATGCTCCACCGCTTGTGCGGGCCCCCGTCAATTCCTTTGAGTTTCAGCCTTGCGGCCGTACTCCCCAGGCGGAGTGCTTAATGCGTTTGCTGCAGCACTAAAGGGCGGAAACCCTCTAACACTTAGCACTCATCGTTTACGGCGTGGACTACCAGGGTATCTAATCCTGTTTGCTCCCCACGCTTTCGCGCCTCAGCGTCAGTTACAGACCAAAGAGTCGCCTTCGCCACTGGTGTTCCTCCACATCTCTACGCATTTCACCGCTACACGTGGAATTCCACTCTTCTCTTCTGCACTCAAGTTCCCCAGTTTCCAATGACCCTCCCCGGTTGAGCCGGGGGCTTTCACATCAGACTTAAGGAACCGCCTGCGCGCGCTTTACGCCCAATAATTCCGGACAACGCTTGCCACCTACGTATTACCGCGGCTGCTGGCACGTAGTTAGCCGTGGCTTTCTGGTCAGGTACCGTCAAGGTACCGGCAGTTACTCCGGTACTTGTTCTTCCCTGACAACAGAGTTTTACGATCCGAAAACCTTCATCACTCACGCGGCGTTGCTCCGTCAGACTTTCGTCCATTGCGGAAGATTCCCTACTGCTGCCTCCCGTAGGAGTCTGGGCCGTGTCTCAGTCCCAGTGTGGCCGATCACCCTCTCAGGTCGGCTACGCATCGTGGCCTTGGTGAGCCGTTACCTCACCAACTAGCTAATGCGCCGCGGGCCCATCTGTAAGTGATAGCGAGATGCCATCTTTCAGCTTTTCCTCATGTGAGGAAAAGAGTTATCCGGTATTAGCCCCGGTTTCCCGGAGTTATCCCAGTCTTACAGGCAGGTTGCCCACGTGTTACTCACCCGTCCGCCGCTGACTTCAGGGAGCAAGCTCCCATCTGTCCGCTCGACTTGCATGTATTAGGCACGCCGCCAGCGTTCGTCCTGAGCCAGGATCAAACTCTCCATATAAGAGTTGATTAAGCTCGTTTTGTCTTTTCATAAAAGACTAATGATTTAAACGTTGACGTTTTTGTTCGTTCAGTTTTCAAAGATCAATCCGCCGCTTCAGAAGCGACTTTATTATCTTATCAGGTTTAAATACCTGAGTCAATAACTTTTTTAAAGTTTTTTTGGTGGAGCCTAGCGGGATCGAACCGCTGACCTCCTGCGTGCAAAGCAGGCGCTCTCCCAGCTGAGCTAAGGCCCCAATATAAATGGTCGGGAAGACAGGATTCGAACCTGCGACCCCTTGGTCCCAAACCAAGTGCTCTACCAAGCTGAGCTACTCCCCGTATAATGGCGCGCCCGAGAGGAGTCGAACCCCTAACCTTTTGATCCGTAGTCAAACGCTCTATCCAATTGAGCTACGGGCGCAATATGAAATTAAATGGTGCCGAGGACCGGAATCGAACCGGTACGGTAGTCACCTACCGCAGGATTTTAAGTCCTGTGCGTCTGCCAGTTCCGCCACCCCGGCATAAAAATGGAGCGGAAGACGGGATTCGAACCCGCGACCCCCACCTTGGCAAGGTGATGTTCTACCACTGAACTACTTCCGCTTAAAATGGTGCGGGTGAAGGGAGTCGAACCCCCACGCCTTGCGGCGCCAGATCCTAAGTCTGGTGCGTCTGCCAATTCCGCCACACCCGCAATATGAAATTAAAAATGGTGAGCCATGAAGGACTCGAACCTTCGACCCTCTGATTAAAAGTCAGATGCTCTACCGACTGAGCTAATGGCTCGTATTAATATTCTGCTGCCTAAAGCCTGAAAGTGCTAGGTCAGATGTTCCAAAGCCCTGCGTGCTTTTGTCACAGATTGCTATTCGGGTGAAGAATCTCACTGTTGCTGCAATCTGCTCTACCGACTGAGCTAATGGCTCATATTCCATTAAAGGAACTGAAGTGGTGCCGGTGAGAGGACTTGAACCCCCAACCTACTGATTACAAGTCAGTTGCTCTACCAATTGAGCTACGCCGGCAAATATGGTGGAGGATGACGGGATCGAACCGCCGACCCTCTGCTTGTAAGGCAGATGCTCTCCCAGCTGAGCTAATCCTCCATAATATACGCCCGGCAGCGTCCTACTCTCACAGGGGGACAGCCCCCAACTACCATCGGCGCTGAGAAGCTTAACTTCCGTGTTCGGTATGGGAACGGGTGTGACCTTCTCGCTATCGCCACCGGACTATTTGGTTGAAGAAACTTCGTTCCCTCAAAACTAGATAAAGCATGAAGAAGCAGTTGCCGAGTAATTACCAATATGACTTGGTTAAGTCCTCGATCGATTAGTATCAGTCAGCTCCACATGTCGCCACGCTTCCACCTCTGACCTATCAACCTGATCATCTTTCAGGGATCTTACTAGCTTGACGCTATGGGAAATCTCATCTCGAGGGGGGCTTCATGCTTAGATGCTTTCAGCACTTATCCCTTCCGCACATAGCTACCCAGCGATGCCTTTGGCAAGACAACTGGTACACCAGCGGTGCGTCCATCCCGGTCCTCTCGTACTAAGGACAGCTCCTCTCAAATTTCCTGCGCCCACGACGGATAGGGACCGAACTGTCTCACGACGTTCTGAACCCAGCTCGCGTACCGCTTTAATGGGCGAACAGCCCAACCCTTGGGACCGACTACAGCCCCAGGATGCGATGAGCCGACATCGAGGTGCCAAACCTCCCCGTCGATGTGGACTCTTGGGGGAGATAAGCCTGTTATCCCCGGGGTAGCTTTTATCCGTTGAGCGATGGCCCTTCCATGCGGAACCACCGGATCACTAAGCCCGACTTTCGTCCCTGCTCGACTTGTAGGTCTCGCAGTCAAGCTCCCTTGTGCCTTTACACTCTGCGAATGATTTCCAACCATTCTGAGGGAACCTTTGGGCGCCTCCGTTACTTTTTAGGAGGCGACCGCCCCAGTCAAACTGCCCACCTGACACTGTCTCCCGCCCCGATCAGGGGCGCGGGTTAGAATTTCAATACAGCCAGGGTAGTATCCCACCGACGCCTCCACCGAAGCTGGCGCTCCGGCTTCTCAGGCTCCTACCTATCCTGTACAAGCTGTACCAAAATTCAATATCAGGCTACAGTAAAGCTCCACGGGGTCTTTCCGTCCTGTCGCGGGTAACCTGCATCTTCACAGGTACTATAATTTCACCGAGTCTCTCGTTGAGACAGTGCCCAGATCGTTACGCCTTTCGTGCGGGTCGGAACTTACCCGACAAGGAATTTCGCTACCTTAGGACCGTTATAGTTACGGCCGCCGTTTACTGGGGCTTCGATTCAAAGCTTCGCTTGCGCTAACCTCTCCTCTTAACCTTCCAGCACCGGGCAGGCGTCAGCCCCTATACTTCGCCTTGCGGCTTCGCAGAGACCTGTGTTTTTGCTAAACAGTCGCCTGGGCCTATTCACTGCGGCTCATCAGGGCTATTCACCCTAATGAGCACCCCTTCTCCCGAAGTTACGGGGTCATTTTGCCGAGTTCCTTAACGAGAGTTCTCTCGCTCACCTTAGGATTCTCTCCTCGCCTACCTGTGTCGGTTTGCGGTACGGGCACCTTTTCCCTCGCTAGAGGCTTTTCTTGGCAGTGTGGAATCAGGAACTTCGGTACTAAATTTCCCTCGCCGTCACAGCTCAGCCTGTGTGGTAACGGGATTTGCCTCGTTACCGGCCTAACTGCTTGGACGCGCTAATCCAGCAGCGCGCTTACCCTATCCTCCTGCGTCCCCCCATTGCTCAAACGGTAAAGAGGTGGTACAGGAATATCAACCTGTTGTCCATCGCCTACGCTTTTCAGCCTCGGCTTAGGTCCCGACTAACCCTGAGCGGACGAGCCTTCCTCAGGAAACCTTAGGCATTCGGTGGATGGGATTCTCACCCATCTTTCGCTACTCATACCGGCATTCTCACTTCTAAGCGCTCCACCAGTCCTTGCGGTCTGGCTTCAACGCCCTTAGAACGCTCTCCTACCACTGACATCGAAAGATGTCAATCCACAGCTTCGGTGATACGTTTAGCCCCGGTACATTTTCGGCGCGGAGTCACTCGACCAGTGAGCTATTACGCACTCTTTAAATGGTGGCTGCTTCTAAGCCAACATCCTGGTTGTCTAAGCAACTCCACATCCTTTTCCACTTAACGTATACTTTGGGACCTTAGCTGGTGGTCTGGGCTGTTTCCCTCTTGACTACGGATCTTATCACTCGCAGTCTGACTCCCATGGATAAGTCTTTGGCATTCGGAGTTTGTCTGAATTCGGTAACCCGATGGGGGCCCCTAGTCCAAACAGTGCTCTACCTCCAAGACTCTTACTACATGAGGCTAGCCCTAAAGCTATTTCGGAGAGAACCAGCTATCTCCAGGTTCGATTGGAATTTCTCCGCTACCCACACCTCATCCCCGCACTTTTCAACGTGCGTGGGTTCGGGCCTCCATCCAGTGTTACCTGGACTTCACCCTGGACATGGGTAGATCACCTGGTTTCGGGTCTACGACCACATACTCATTCGCCCTATTCAGACTCGCTTTCGCTGCGGCTCCGTCTTATCAACTTAACCTCGCATGTAATCGTAACTCGCCGGTTCATTCTACAAAAGGCACGCTATCACCCATTAACGGGCTCTAACTACTTGTAGGCACACGGTTTCAGGATCTCTTTCACTCCCCTTCCGGGGTGCTTTTCACCTTTCCCTCACGGTACTGGTTCACTATCGGTCACTAGGGAGTATTTAGCCTTGGGAGATGGTCCTCCCTGCTTCCGACGGGATTTCTCGTGTCCCGCCGTACTCAGGATCCACTCTGGAGGGAACGAAGTTTCAACTACAGGGCTTTTACCTTCTCTGGCCGGCCTTTCCAGACCTGTTCATTTACCTCGTTCCTTTGTAACTCCGTGTAGAGTGTCCTACAACCCCAGGAGGCAAGCCTCCTGGTTTGGGCTAATCCCGTTTCGCTCGCCGCTACTCAGGGAATCGCGTTTGCTTTCTCTTCCTCCGGGTACTTAGATGTTTCAGTTCCCCGGGTCTGCCTTCCATATCCTATGTATTCAGATAAGGATCCCATCCCATTACGGATAGGGGGTTTCCCCATTCGGAAATCTCCGGATCAAAGCTTACTTACAGCTCCCCGAAGCATATCGGTGTTAGTACCGTCCTTCATCGGCTCCTAGTGCCAAGGCATTCACCGTGCGCCCTTTCTAACTTAACCGTATTTGACAGGTTCATCGAAGATGAACAAGATCAAAGGTTTTTAACTCTATTTAACATAGAGAGAATTCACTAAAATGGCGATTACTCGGTTATTGCTTCTTCATAATCATTATCTAGTTTTCAAAGAACGAATCTTTCATTGAGAGATTGAACTCTCAAAACTGAACGAACAAAGAACGTCACGTTTCTTGTAAATATTCCTTAGAAAGGAGGTGATCCAGCCGCACCTTCCGATACGGCTACCTTGTTACGACTTCACCCCAATCATCTGTCCCACCTTAGGCGGCTGGCTCCAAAAGGTTACCCCACCGACTTCGGGTGTTACAAACTCTCGTGGTGTGACGGGCGGTGTGTACAAGGCCCGGGAACGTATTCACCGCGGCATGCTGATCCGCGATTACTAGCGATTCCGGCTTCATGCAGGCGAGTTGCAGCCTGCAATCCGAACTGAGAATGGTTTTATGGGATTCGCTTAACCTCGCGGTTTCGCAGCCCTTTGTACCATCCATTGTAGCACGTGTGTAGCCCAGGTCATAAGGGGCATGATGATTTGACGTCATCCCCACCTTCCTCCGGTTTGTCACCGGCAGTCACCTTAGAGTGCCCAACTGAATGCTGGCAACTAAGATCAAGGGTTGCGCTCGTTGCGGGACTTAACCCAACATCTCACGACACGAGCTGACGACAACCATGCACCACCTGTCATCCTGTCCCCCGAAGGGGAACGCCCTATCTCTAGGGTTGTCAGGAGATGTCAAGACCTGGTAAGGTTCTTCGCGTTGCTTCGAATTAAACCACATGCTCCACCGCTTGTGCGGGCCCCCGTCAATTCCTTTGAGTTTCAGCCTTGCGGCCGTACTCCCCAGGCGGAGTGCTTAATGCGTTTGCTGCAGCACTAAAGGGCGGAAACCCTCTAACACTTAGCACTCATCGTTTACGGCGTGGACTACCAGGGTATCTAATCCTGTTTGCTCCCCACGCTTTCGCGCCTCAGCGTCAGTTACAGACCAAAGAGTCGCCTTCGCCACTGGTGTTCCTCCACATCTCTACGCATTTCACCGCTACACGTGGAATTCCACTCTTCTCTTCTGCACTCAAGTTCCCCAGTTTCCAATGACCCTCCCCGGTTGAGCCGGGGGCTTTCACATCAGACTTAAGGAACCGCCTGCGCGCGCTTTACGCCCAATAATTCCGGACAACGCTTGCCACCTACGTATTACCGCGGCTGCTGGCACGTAGTTAGCCGTGGCTTTCTGGTCAGGTACCGTCAAGGTACCGGCAGTTACTCCGGTACTTGTTCTTCCCTGACAACAGAGTTTTACGATCCGAAAACCTTCATCACTCACGCGGCGTTGCTCCGTCAGACTTTCGTCCATTGCGGAAGATTCCCTACTGCTGCCTCCCGTAGGAGTCTGGGCCGTGTCTCAGTCCCAGTGTGGCCGATCACCCTCTCAGGTCGGCTACGCATCGTGGCCTTGGTGAGCCGTTACCTCACCAACTAGCTAATGCGCCGCGGGCCCATCTGTAAGTGATAGCGAGATGCCATCTTTCAGCTTTTCCTCATGTGAGGAAAAGAGTTATCCGGTATTAGCCCCGGTTTCCCGGAGTTATCCCAGTCTTACAGGCAGGTTGCCCACGTGTTACTCACCCGTCCGCCGCTGACTTCAGGGAGCAAGCTCCCATCTGTCCGCTCGACTTGCATGTATTAGGCACGCCGCCAGCGTTCGTCCTGAGCCAGGATCAAACTCTCCATATAAGAGTTGATTAAGCTCGTTTTGTCTTTTCATAAAAGACTAATGATTTAAACGTTGACGTATTGTTCGTTCAGTTTTCAAAGATCAATCCGCCGCTCAAGAGCGACTTTATTATCTTATCAGATTTAACTATCTGAGTCAATAACTTTTTTTAAAATCTTTTTTGTAAGTCGCTGTCTTGCAGCAACGAATATAAATATATCACCTCACAGGACAACATGCAATATGTTTTTATTACTTTTATGCGCAAAAAAGAAAGAAAAAATATTCCCATTATTCAGCCCCGGAAAAAGCATTATTTTTGGCAGATCCCTAATTCTTTCTATAAAAACAAAAAAGACAGAGCACGCATTGTACTCTGCCTTGTTTTATAAAATTTTAACGATGACGCATTAACGGGAATAACAGTACATCTCTAATAGAAGGTGAATTTGTCAGCAGCATGACAACACGATCGATTCCGATGCCCAGTCCTCCTGTTGGCGGCATGCCGTATTCAAGAGCTTCAATAAAATCATCATCCATCATATGAGCTTCATCATTGCCCTCTTCACGTTCTTTCAGCTGTGCTTCAAAGCGTTCGCGCTGATCAATTGGATCATTCAGCTCAGTGAAGGCATTTGCATGTTCACGGGCTACAATAAATAATTCAAAACGATCAGTAAAGCGCGGGTCTTCGTCATTTTTCTTCGCAAGCGGCGAGATTTCAACAGGATGTCCATAGATGAATGTCGGCTGAATTAGTTTCTCTTCAACCTTCTGCTCGAAGAATTCATTAACAATATGACCATATTCCATATTGTCTTTGATTTCAACACCATGGTCTTTCGCAAGCTGCTGGGCTTCTTCCTTACTGGTTTCTTTCCAGAAGTCTACCCCTGTGTATTCCTTAATGGCATCTACCATATGAAGCCTTTTCCATTCGGGCTTTAGATCCACTTCGTACTCGCCGTATTGCACAGTAGTTGTCCCAAGCACTTCTTGGGCGATATGGGCAATAAGGTTTTCAGTAAGGCTCATGATATCTCTATAGTCAGCATATGCTTCGTATAATTCAATCATAGTGAATTCAGGATTGTGACGTGTAGATACACCTTCATTACGGAATACTCGGCCAATTTCATATACCTTTTCAAGTCCTCCCACAATCAGGCGCTTCAGATGAAGCTCAATCGCGATACGCATATAGAGTTCCATATCCAGTGCATTATGATGAGTGATAAATGGACGTGCAGAAGCTCCCCCTGCAATGGAATGCATCATAGGTGTTTCAACTTCAAGGTAGCCATGGCTGTCAAGGTAGCGGCGCATGGATTGGATAATGCGGCTTCTCGTGACGAAAGTCTTTTTGCTTTCCTCACTCATAATGAGATCCAGGTAACGCTGGCGGTAGCGCTGCTCAACGTCCTTCAGCCCGTGAAATTTATCCGGCAGCGGACGCAGGGATTTTGTCAGAAGGACAAATTCCTCCGCTTTAACAGACAGTTCGCCTACTTTTGTTTTAAAGAGCTTGCCGCTGATCCCAACAATATCTCCCAGGTCTGCAGTTTCGAAGATGGAGTAGCTTTCTTCTCCAACAGCATCTTTGCGGACATAGATTTGAATTTGCCCTGATAAATCCTGTACATGGGCGAATCCGGCTTTCCCTTTTCCGCGCTTCGTCATAATGCGGCCTGCCAGTGTAACAGAAACATCCTTTTCCTCAATTTCTTCCTTCTCAAGCTCACCGTATTGCTCAATTAATTCATTGCTTTGGTGTGAACGGTCGAAACGCTTCCCGAAAGGATCCATTCCCTGTTCGCGCAAGCTGCTCATTTTCTCGCGTCTTACTTTCAACTGGTCATTTAATTCTTCATGACTCTGGCTCACTGAAATCATCTCCATTTTGTAAATCTTTTTATGTACGCACAATTCTGCGGTCCTTCAAAAATGTATATCTCTATTATTTTACACAAAGCGGGTAAATCAGACATCCTAAATAGTTAAATAGAATAAAAACTGCCAGTTCATGCACTGGCAGTTTCCATTTATCAAAAGTATTATAGGCAAAGAATGACAGCCTGTCAAACTTTACGCAGCTTATACAGCCTGTATCTGGCTTCTTTCTTTTTCTTCTGCATCAATGACAAGAGCGTTAAGAACGCTCACCAATTCTTCTCTTGTATTGGAATCATTGATTCCATTGCGGACCTTCGCATTGCCGCGGATTCCTTTCAGGTACCATGCAGCATGCTTTCGCATTTCGAGTACAGCGATATGTTCACCCTTTAATGAAATCAGGCGGTCCAAATGGAGGATACACACATCCATCTTCTCTCGTACAGAAGGCTCGCCCATTAATTCGCCAGTCTCCAGGTATTTAACTGTACGGTAAATCATCCATGGGTTTCCCAATGCAGCCCGTCCGATCATGACACCGTCACAGCCTGTTTCATCCAGCATGCGCTTGGCATCCTGAGGTGTTTCCACATCACCATTTCCGATTAGCGGAATGTTAATGTTCTGCTTTACTTCGCGGATAATATCCCAGTTCGCGTGTCCTTCATACATCTGGACACGCGTACGGCCGTGAAGGGCTAAAGCTTTGCCCCCTGCGCGTTCAACTGCCTGCGCGTTTTTAACAGCATAGATGTGATCTTCATCCCAGCCCATCCGCATTTTTACAGTAACCGGCTTTTCAACAGCGGCTGTTACAGCAGAAACCATTTCATAAATTTTATCCGGGTCAAGAAGCCACTTGGCACCCGCATCACATTTGGTGATTTTAGGGACAGGGCAGCCCATGTTAATGTCGATGATATCCGCATTCGTATTTTGATCTACAAATTTCGCCGCTTCTACAAGCGTTTCTTTTTTGCCTCCGAAGATCTGCAGGCTTAGCGGCTTTTCTCTTTCATCAATATAAAGCATGTTCATTGTCTTTTCGTTCTGAAGGACAATGCCTTTGTCGCTTACCATCTCAGCACATACAAGTCCGGCACCGAATTCTTTTACAGTCAGACGGAAAGCGGAATTGCATACTCCGGCCATCGGAGCCAGTACCACACGGTTTTTTAGCTCTATATCACCTATTTTGAACATAATTGCACCTCCCTCTTTAACGATTCAAACATATATATATTAATCCTGCTCTTGTCTGGGAGCCAATTCTTCCTGTGTCACTTTAAGCGCCAGAGCAATCTGCTCGATTAAAGCCGGTGCAGGCATGCGGTTTCCTCTCTCAATTTCACCTAAAATTGAAACCGATACACCCAGCTCTCTTGCAAATCCTTCTTGCGTAAATCCTTTTAGCTTTCGAAAAGCGCGAATACGTCTTCCCCATTTTTCTGCTTCCATATCCGTACTCCCTCTCTGTCAGGTATATCTTCCAGTATTGAAATTAAAGGCCGCTCCATCTTCGGAAGCCTGATGCTGGAATCAATCTCTAAAAGAGGAACAAGGACAAACGCTCTTTCATGCATCCGAGGATGAGGAACTATTAGCTTCTCTGTTTCAATATTTTCGTGACTATACAGTAAAATGTCAAGGTCTATTGTCCGCGGGCCCCAATGAATTTCCCTTTTTCTCCCAAGTTTTAATTCAATATCAAGGCATGCATCCAGCAATTCAAAAGGATTTAAGCCGGTAGAAATTTGGATTGCCATATTTAAAAATTGTTCTTGATCTTCATAACCGACCGGATCTGTTTCATAAACAGATGAAGTATTTACCACTTCAGTTTCTGGAAGCTGATCAATCATCTCAACCGCTTTCTTCAAGTGGCCAAACCGGCTGCCGATATTTGAGCCAAGCGCAATAAATGCTTTGTTCCTCATGATCTGCCTCTCGTAATCTCGACGGCTACTGATTGATAGTGGCCGGGAATAGGCGGATCAGGCTTGATCACTTTGACCGTCAGCTGCCAAATCAGCGGGAACCGGGAAAGAAGTTCTGCTGCAAGCTTTTCTGCTACAGCTTCAACCAGCTTATAGGGCTTCCCTTCCACAACCTCTTTGCACACTGCATACAGCTCACCATAGTTAATGGAGTCGTCAAGATTATCGGTTTCCCCCGCCTTTTTCAGGTCTGCTTCGACTGTAAGGTCTACAGCAAAGCGCTGGCCAAGGCGTGTTTCTTCCGGAAAAACACCATGGTAGCCGTAAAACTCCATTCGGTTCACATAAATTTTATCCATTGTATTCACCTTTTCCCATTAAAGCGTCCATCATTTTAGCCATTCGGCACATTTCCTTTACATCATGGATGCGGATCATCTGGCAGCCCTTTTGGATGCCGTAGCAGACCGTCGCTCCCGTTCCTTCTGTCCGCTCCTCAACCGGAAGGTCCAGAATGGTTCCGATCATCCGCTTCTTCGATGTGCCTAGCAGCACAGGATAACCAATAGCCACAAGCTTGTCCAAATCCCTCATCATTTCCAGGTTATAGTTCAAGTCCTTAGCAAAGCCGATGCCCGGGTCAAGGATAATATTCTCGTCTTTAACACCTGCTGACTTTACAAGCGCAATGCTTTCGTACAGGTCATTCATGACATCACGGAAAAAGGATGTGTATTCCATATCCTTGCGGTTATGCATTAAGATGATCGGCACTCCCGTTTCTGCTGCGGTTGATGCCATATCAGGATCCGCTTTGGCTCCCCATACATCATTGATGATATGGGCCCCGGCTTCAATGGCCTGCCTGGCGACTTCAGCTTTATAGGTATCAATGGATATCGGAACATCCACTTCTTTTGAAATTGCCTCGATAACAGGAAGAACACGTCTCAGCTCTTCGTCTGCAGGGACCGGATCAAATCCCGGACGTGTTGACTCTCCGCCGACATCGATGATATCTGCTCCGTTTTCAACCATTTCAAGAGCATGCTTGACTGCCAGATCCTGCTGACTGTATTTGCCCCCATCTGAAAAGGAGTCAGGCGTTGCATTTAAAATTCCCATTACAATGGTTTTCTTCCCGTAATCTAGCGTATATGGCCCACATTGAATTGTTGTTTTAGACATTATGAATCCTCCTACAGTTCATTCCTGCTCCATAAGTGCTCACAGCAGTTTTCATAGTGCACCTGGAACTCCAATGTTTTCTTCCCGGATAACCCTGGCATTGAATGGCCGTCAAACGAGGAGATTGGCACAATTTCCTGGATGGAATTCGTGACAAAAACTTCATCCGCACCCAGTACAGCTTCCGGCCGGTACATGCCTTCCTGCACATTCAACCCCAGCTTCCCGGCTAGCTTGATCACAAATTTCCGGGTAATGCCGTTTAGTATGCCGGTATTAAGAGAGGGGGTAAATACACAGTCATCACGAATCCAGAATAAGTTCGACGTGATCCCTTCTGCCAGGTAGCCATCCCTGGTCAAGAAGATCCCTTCTATGCTTGGATCGTCCCCCGCTTCCTTTTTAGCCAGAATGTTATTTAAATAATGGTGGGACTTCAGACGTTCGGTCCCTTCAGGTGTATTGCGGGGAATCTCCAGCATCACTGCCTGCTTTTCTGCGCTTGCACTTCTAGGCGGAAGCGGTTTGCAGAAAATAATCGTATTCGGGTTTTTGTACGAATCTGTCTGCAGGCCAATCTCCCCGTTACCCGCTGATACATTCATCCGGATATAGGCATTATGGTATCCGTTTTTTCCGAGCAGCATCTCAAGCTTCTCGAGCACTTGTTCCCTAGTGTAGCCACCTTCAATATTTATCGCTTCAAGACTTCGGTTCAGCCTTTCCAGATGATCGTCCAATAAAAAGGGATGCCCATTATAGACACGGAACGTCTCAAACAGCCCCATTCCATATAAAAAGCCATGATCAAAAGGAGAGATCCTTGCCTCCTCTTTCCTGATAACTTCCCCATTCATATAAATATACAAGGTTTACAGCCCTTCTGCCTGAAGTGAGGCTTTGTAATGATGAATGAAATTCTGAAGGAGTTCCTTACCGGCCGTGGTCATAATCGACTCAGGATGGAATTGGACACCTTCTACAGGCAATTCCTTATGGCGGATGGCCATAATCTCTCCCTCAGCTGTCCATGCCGAAACCTCAAGACATTCAGGAAGTGTTTCCTTTTTGACAATCAGCGAATGGTAGCGGGTAGCAGGAAAAGGGTTGGGCAGGTCTTGAAATATAGTTTTTCCATCATGAAAAATGTCAGAGGTTTTCCCATGCATCAGACGCTCCGCCTGCACCACATCGCCTCCGAATACTTGGGCAATCGACTGATGTCCCAGACAAACGCCAAAGACCGGGATTTTGCCTGCAAAAGCTTCAATGGCTTTCACGCTGATGCCTGCCTCATTTGGGCTGCACGGACCCGGAGAGATCATCAGGAATTTCGGCTGCATACTGCCTATTTCAGAAATTGATGTTTCATCGTTTCTTTTTACAACCAGCTCTTCACCTAATTCACCGAGATACTGCACGAGATTATACGTAAAAGAATCGTAATTATCGATCATATAAATCATAGCTGATCCCCTTTTGCCTGTTCTGCGAGTTCTTTTGCTTTCCAAAGAGCAATCGCCTTCTTCAGCGACTCTTTGTATTCATTTTTTGGATTGGAGTCAATAACAATGCCTGCACCTGCCTGCACATGGGCCTGTCCATCTTTCACGAGCATGGTGCGGATGATGATATTCAGTTCCAGGTCGCCGCTGAAATTGATCCAGCCAAGAGAGCCGGTGTACGGTCCTCTAGTGACCGGTTCAAGCTCTTCAATGATCTCCATGGTGCGCACCTTAGGGGCACCCGTGATCGTTCCCCCTGGAAATACAGCGTCAATGATATCAACTGCATTTTTGCCTTCTGCCAGCTCACCTTTTACGTTGGAAACGATATGCATCACATGTGAGTATTTTTCAATGACCATGAACTCATCCACTTCAACAGTCCCATATGCGCAGACTCTTCCCAGGTCATTTCTCTCCAGGTCAACCAGCATTACGTGCTCTGCACGCTCTTTCTCATTTTCAATCAGCTCACTGGCGAGCTTGAGGTCCTCCTCATGATCCTTCCCCCTGGACCTTGTCCCGGCAATCGGCCGTGTGCTGACGGTGTTTCCTTTTTTCTTAATCAGCAGCTCCGGTGATGCGCTCACAAGCTGGTATGCAGGTGTGTGGAAATAGCCCATGTAGGGAGACGGGTTCAACACTCTCAGTTGCTCGTATACATCCATAGCCTGAATATGAATCGGGCGGCTTTGGCGTACCGAGAGATTCACCTGAAAGACATCTCCCTGTGAAATATATTCCTGAACACTCCGGACAGCAGACTGGAATTCTTCTTCGTTCATGGATACATCAAGCGTTTGTTCTGCCTGACTGCAACCCGCTTCCTCAGAAGTCTCTCTGCTCTCACTCTTCCATCTCTGCTCCCAATTCTCTGCCCGTTCCTCAATCGAGTGCTCTTCCCCTTTTTCATATAAGAATAGGAGCCAGAGCTCTTCCGTTTCATGATCAAAGACAAAGCATTCTTTATAAATAAAAAAGTGGATATCAGGTATTTGCAGATCATCCTGAGCATCATTTGGAAGCTTTTCGATATATCGTGCGTAATCATAGCTGATAAACCCGATTGCACCTCCCTGAAAGTCAGGAAGTTCTTCAAGCTTATCTGCTTTATATTGATTCAGCCATTCCTGCATCAGGTGAAGGGGGTTGCCCTCGAGCACCTGCTTTTCGCCGTCTGCAGTGATTTCAAGCTGTGAATTTTTGCCTGTTAAAATGGCTACCGGCTCAAAAGCTGCAATACTATACCTGCCGCCCCGTCCGCTTTCCAGTAAAACATGATGCGGCAATCCCTCCGACAGCGAGCGGTATGTGCGGAATAACCGGTTATATGTATATGGTATTTTTTTTGCATGGATCTGAAGATGCTTCACTAAAAGTCACCCCTATATAGTTCTCTATTTTTCATCATACATGATACAGGGCATGCTTTCATAATTTTTATTGCACGCAAAAAACAGCGGTCATCGGAGACCACTGTCCTCTCAATTATTCAGCTTCAAATTGGTATAAAGGAGTACTTAAATAACGTTCGCCGTTACTTGGGAGAATGGCCAGAACTTTTTTGCCCTCGCCAAGCTCTTTAGCGACCTTCAGTGCCGCACTGATCGCCGCACCGGAGGAAATTCCTCCAAGGATACCTTCTTCCTTGGCCGCACGGCGGGCATAATCAAATGCCTCATCGTTTGTAATCTGGATCACTTCATCATAAATCTTTGTATCCAGTGTATCCGGCACAAACCCCGCTCCAATACCCTGAATTTTATGCGGGCCCGGCTTTCCGCCTGATAGGACAGGTGAATCAGTTGGCTCCACTGCGTAAATTTTGATGTTTTTATATTTTTCTTTAAGCACCTGGCCGGCTCCTGTAATAGTTCCGCCTGTTCCGATTCCGGAAATGAAGGCATCCAGCTGGTCGCCCATTTGCTCTGTGATTTCAGGTCCAGTTGTTAAACGGTGAATTTCAGGGTTAGCAGGGTTTTCAAACTGCTGAGGAACGAAATAGCCATGTTCCTTTGCCAGCTCCTGCGCCTTGCGGATCGCACCGCCCATTCCTTCCGGTCCAGGTGTGAGGACAAGGTCAGCCCCGTAAGCACGCAGCAGATTGCGGCGCTCCATACTCATTGTCTCCGGCATCACAAGAACGGCTTTATAGCCTTTGGCTGCGGCAATCATCGCTAATCCAATTCCTGTATTTCCGCTTGTCGGTTCAATGATGGTATCACCTGGTTTAAGACTTCCATCTTTCTCTGCAGCCGTAATCATTGCCAGGGCAATACGGTCTTTTACGCTGCTCCCCGGATTCATGTACTCCAATTTTAGATAAACATCTGCGCTATTATCATCAACTAGACGGTTTAGTTTCACAATTGGCGTATGGCCAACAAGATCTGCAATTGAATTTGCTACACGTACCATTTTCCCCACTCCTTATTTCCGACTATTTTTATTGGTTTAATATAAATTTACCAATTTCCAATGGGAATGTCAATGAATTTGACTGCCATTTAAAAGAAAATTCATACTTTTGTCATTATAGATAATTACCCATCTCTATTCATGATACTCAATTTATGCAGAAAAAAACACGGAATTGGCTCCGTGTTTTTTATTTACTGCTCACCGTAAAACCATTCAACATCCGTCTCTTTCCAAAACGGTTTGGCAGAGACAGGAACATCCATCTGCTCAAGAGCAATCTGGCGGCGAATCATGTTCTTCACCTCTTTAAAGGAATACTTTTCTCCTTTTAAATGCTCATGAAGCATGACAACAGCATAGCCATCTTCTGTTTTAACCGGTTTAGTCCATTTGCCGGGCTTCAGGTCTTTGACCTGTTCCAGGACTTCTGCCGGTATATGCTCATCATCTTCACTGACATACCCTGCATTTCCCCCAAGGTTGGCAGTGAATTCATCAATGGATCGCTCCATCGCCAGCACAGAGAAGCTGGAGCCTTCTTCCAGCTCCTTCACTGTCTGTTCTGCTTCTTCTTTTGTTTTTACAATGATTTGAGAGATGTGATAGATGTCAGGAACATGAAATTGGCTGCTGTTTTCTTCATAATAGCTCTTCATTTCCTCTTCTGAGACAGAGACATCAGCCGTCAGCAGCTCTTCAAGAATAAGATTATTCTTGATTTGCCTGCGCCATTTGTCTTCACTCATCTCATCAGTGAAATTGCCGCCATACATCGTCTTGACCATTTTCAGCTCAAGATCTACTGCCTTATCAGAGATTTTCACCCCGTATTTTTCCCCGGCTTCTTCAATGACCTTCTGATCAATTAATTCGCTTAAGGTGCTTTTTCCGTACTTCGTTTCCATCTCACTCATCCATTCCTGGCGAGTGATTTTTTCTCCGCCGATTTTGGCTACTGCTTCCCCGCTGCCATCGCTTTTAAAAAGCAAAAAGGCCAATGTGATAAGATTCAGCAACACTAAACCGCCAATGATCATTAAAAGCTGTCTCTTTTCCAAGTGCTCCTCCCCCCAAGAAAAGCGCAAGCACCTGTCCCTCCCCGACACTCGAGGGGGCAGGCACTGAAGCTGGACATTTCTCTAAGTTCAAAAAACAAAAGCGTTTGGCCCCGGCCTAAAGGGCAAACCTTTAGGAGACCGGCAAACGCTTATTTTATCACTTTACTTCGTTTTTTAATTCTTCCAGTTCTTCCTTTGTATAATGGTATTTCTCGTTGCAGAAGTGGCAGGAAGCTTCAGCCTGGCCGTCTTCATCGATCATCTGCTGGATTTCGTCTTCACCGAGGCTGATAATCGCATTGGCAAAACGCTCTTTTGAACATGTGCAAGTGAAGGATACAGGAAGCTTCTCGAGGAACTTCACATTATCTTTGCCAAGAATCGTTTCCAAAAGCTCTTCAGGCGTTAAGCCCTGCTGAATCAATTTGGATACAGGCGGGATTTCTTTCAGTCTGTTCTCAATTAAAGTAATCGTCTCTTCATCTGTTCCCGGCATAAGCTGAAGAATGAATCCTCCAGCAGCAAGAATAGAGTTATCAGGATTAACAAGAACCCCCACTCCAACGGATGAAGGAACCTGTTCAGAAGTAACGAAGTAATAAGTGAAATCTTCCCCAAGTTCTCCCGAAATCAGCGGAACCTGTCCTGTGAAGTGTTCTCTCATTCCAATGTCCTTCACGACTGTCAGGGTCCCTTCAGTGCCGACCGCACGGCGCACGTCAAGCTTGCCCTGCTCATTAAGGTCGAAGTGCGTCTGCGGGTTTGTTACATATCCGCGAACCTCTCCATTTGCATTGCTGTCTACCAGAATGGCGCCAATTGGGCCGCCGCCTTCGATTTTGATCGTCAGTTTGTTATCGCCCTTCAGCATGGCACCCATCATCACGCCTGCCGTCATAGCTCTTCCTAAAGCAGCTGACGCGGTTGGCCATGTATAATGTCTGCGCTGCCCCTCTCCAACTGTTTCGGTAGTGCGGGATGCATATGCACGGACTTGTCCATCATATGCAAGTGCTTTTACTAGATAATCGCTCATTTTTTGCTCCTTTCCACGAAAAGCGCAAGCGCCTTGCCCACCCCCGACACCTTCGAGGGGGCAGGCTGCTTGCGCTAGACAATTTTCGAAGTTCAAAAAGTTTAAATCCTTGTTATCTTCGAGAGAAACTGCTTTAATGGCAGCAGCTTTTTAAGCTTACTATTTTTTTATGTTCTCCATATTTCGTTTATAAATAATCTGCAGGCCCTTTAAAGTTAAAAATGGATCCACAACATCGATGATATCCGACTCTTGCGCGATGAGCCCCGCAAGGCCCCCTGTGGCAATGACAGTCGGCTTTTCATCTGCCTGATCTTTCATTCTTTTTACTATACCTTCAACCTGGCCGACGTAACCATAAAGAATTCCTGCC
Organism: Cytobacillus sp. FSL H8-0458; assembly: GCF_038002165.1. Taxonomy (NCBI): domain Bacteria; kingdom Bacillati; phylum Bacillota; class Bacilli; order Caryophanales; family Bacillaceae; genus Cytobacillus; species Cytobacillus sp. FSL H8-0458. The sequence continues at coordinate 4,116,440 of NZ_JBBOBR010000001.1, forward strand.
TGCATGGCAGATACAGTATTCTTTCCGACAATATGATCAGGACGGGCAATTTCTATTCGTGGAAGCTTCGCTGCACGGGAATAAAGAGCCTCTGTTGAAATCCCGATTCCCGGGGCAATGGCGCCGCCCATATATTGTTTATTTTCATTGATATAGCAATAGGTAGTGGCTGTCCCAAAATCGACAATAACTAACGGGCTTCCATATTCATGAATGGCCGCTATAGCATTGACGATGCGGTCTGCCCCCACTTCTCTCGGGTTATCATACTTGATGTTTAAGCCTGTCTTGATGCCAGGACCTACAACAAGAGGCTTCACATGGAAATATTTCTGGCACATTCTTTCAAGTGAAAACATGATTGGCGGCACCACTGAGGAAATGATAATGCCATCTATATCTGAAAAGGAAAGATTCTCATGCTCAAACAGAGACTTCACAATCATTCCATATTCATCTTCTGTTTTATTCCGGTTGGTTTCAATTCGCCAATGATGCTTTAATTCATCTTGGTCATAGACACCCAGAACGATATTCGTATTCCCTACGTCGAAAACAAAGATCAACATTCTCACCACTTTATGATTATTTAAAACGCTTTTTTCACTGAAAACATCATATCACAACTGTTGTTGTTTCGTGTAATTGAAAATTCCGGGCGGTCTTGGAATTGATATTTTTCGGCAAAAAAAAGCGCCCCTGGAGGCGCTTTTCGATTATTATTTGTCTTTTCGTTCTTCGTCGATGGCAGGTGGCACATCCGCTTCTGCGGGGCTTGAGCCTTCCCTTGTTTCAGGGATTTCGCCTGTTTCAGCCGGATCCTCTTTCTTGATGCTGATGTTTACTTTCACATCTTCATCCGTTGAAATGGAAGTTGCTGAACGGTCAGGCAGTCTGCCGTGGTCTGATAAGTGCTTGATTTGTTCCGCATCAAGCGTTTCAACTTCAAGCAATGTATTTGCGATCAGATTCAGCTTATCACGATTTTCTGTTAAGAGCTTTCTTGCTCTTTCATAAGATTCCTTGATAATGCGCTGGATCTCAAGGTCGATTTCATATGCGATTGCATCTGAATAGTTCTGTTCATTATGGAAGTCACGTCCAAGGAATACCTGGCCGCCCTGAGACTGTCCAAACTGCAATGGTCCAAGCTTGTCGCTCATTCCAAATTCGGTTACCATGCGGCGGGCAATGCCTGTCGCACGCTGGAAGTCATTATGGGCACCTGTGCTTACTTCACCGAAGACGATTTCTTCAGCCACACGTCCGCCAAGCAATCCGACAATTTTGTCGAGAAGCTCTGGCTTCGTCTGGAAGTAGCGGTCTTCTTTCGGAAGCATTACTGCATATCCTCCGGCCTGGCCGCGCGGCACGATTGTAACCTTATGAACCATTTCTGCTTCATCAAGCACCAAACCGATGACTGTATGACCTGCTTCATGGAAAGCAACGATGTTTCTTTCCTTTTGGGAAATCACACGGCTCTTCTTGGCTGGTCCCGCAATTACGCGGTCTGTTGCTTCATCGATATCTTCCATATCGACTTTTTTCTTATTGCGGCGGGCAGCTACAAGCGCTGCTTCATTCAATAGATTTTCAAGGTCTGCACCCGAAAATCCTGGAGTGCGCATCGCAATGCTCTTTAAGTTAACCGACTCATCTAAAGGCTTGTTGCGGGCATGTACTTTAAGCACTGCTTCACGGCCTTTGACATCCGGGCGGTCAACCGTAATCTGTCTGTCAAAACGTCCCGGACGCAATAATGCCGGGTCAAGAATATCAGGACGGTTAGTGGCAGCAATGATGATAATTCCTTCATTTGCTCCAAATCCATCCATTTCAACAAGAAGCTGGTTAAGGGTCTGCTCGCGTTCATCATGTCCGCCGCCAAGGCCGGCACCACGCTGGCGCCCTACAGCATCAATTTCATCGATAAAAATAATACATGGCGCGTTCTTTTTCGCATTTTCGAATAAGTCGCGGACACGGGAAGCACCCACACCGACGAACATTTCAACGAAATCAGAACCGCTTATAGAGAAGAACGGAACGCCCGCTTCACCGGCAGCTGCCCGCGCAAGCAAGGTTTTACCTGTTCCCGGAGGTCCCACAAGAAGAACCCCTTTAGGAATTCTAGCTCCCAATTCAGCAAACTTGCGCGGGTCTTTAAGGAACTCAACGACCTCAACAAGCTCCTGCTTTTCTTCATCGGCGCCTGCAACATCTTTAAAGCGCACTTTCTTTTTGCTTTCATCATACAGCTTGGCTTTGCTTTTGCCGAAGTTCATCACACGGCTGCCTCCGCCCTGCGCCTGGTTCAGCAGGAAGAAGAATAGTATGAAGATGATGATGAAAGGAATGATTGACGTAAAGAATGTAACCCAGCCGCTTGTTTCCTTAGCCGGCATAACATCGACATCCGATGTCTGGGCTAATTGATCCACACGGTCAAGGATATTATCATTGTTCATGATATAAGTCAGGAAGTATTTGCCTTCCTCATATCCCTCAAGCTGACCCCGTACTTCAAAAACACCTCTCTCAGGCTGAAGGGAAATGGACGTGATATCGCCGCTTTCCAAGTGATCAACAAATTTATTATAAGAGATGTGCTCCGTTGGTTCATTGTTGCCGTTAAAGAAGCTGACAACTCCAATAATGACTAAAAATATTAATAAATAAAAGATGGTATTCCGGAAGATCCGATTCATCCCTTACCTCCTCCCACGGTAAACAAACTATAGTGTATAGTATCATAGAAAATCGTGCCAATACAAGGAATTAGACTTCTTAAAACCGGGTGATTCTTGTTTCAGTAAAGGGCTTTAATCCAAGATCATGCTTAGGATTTCCTTAATCGTTATTGCTGTATACTTCCGGCTTAAGCACTCCAATATATGGAAGGTTGCGGTACTTTTCCGCATAATCAAGGCCATAGCCGACTACGAACTCATCAGGAACAATAAATCCTACATAATCAGCTTTGATATCAGCCTTTCTTCCAGTTGGCTTGTCAAGCAGTGTTACAATCTTAATGCTTTTCGCTTTTCTGTAGCGGAACAGCTCAACCAGATAGCTGAGTGTCAAGCCGCTGTCGATGATATCTTCAATGATCAGAATATCTCTGCCTTCAACAGAAGTATCAAGGTCTTTCAGAATTTTCACTTCTCCAGAAGAAACCATTGAATTCCCATAGCTTGATACATCCATGAAGTCCATCTCAAGATATGTATCCACACGCTTTAAAAGGTCGCTCATGAAAGGCATTGCCCCTTTTAATACCCCAATGGCAAGCGGGAATCGGTCCTGGTATTCTTCAGTAAGTTCAGCAGCAAGGGATTTAATTTTATCCTGCAGCTCCTCTTCCGAAATCAGTACTTTTTCAATATCATTTTTCATCATTTATTGTGCCCCCTAGAAGATCATTGCTTTATGTATTTTAAAATAATATAACTGGTGCAGGATTGCTGCTGCCTATCATCATGCGATTTCTTCAAACCGGGCACCCATAGGATCCTGCCTTGTGCATCTGTCACGATTGGCCAGGTTTTCCGATCATGCAGCGGTATTTTATGATCGATGAAAATATCCTTAATCTTTCGGGAACCCTGCATTCCTTTAAGCGTCATGCGGTCTCCCTTTTCTCTCGTCCTGATAATGATTGGAAAAGAAACACCGTCCCTGTCCAGTACCAGGGTTTCATTGTTTAGATTTCCATCAGGACAGTCAGCATATTCAAGAATAATCGATCCGCCGTTTGGGAGTTTAATGCTTGCAGGTTTGAAGATTTCATATCGATAGGATTGTACAGGTTCCTTCGGGAATAAAAAGTGGCATTGCCGGTAGGAGCGTACAATATGTAAACCGCCTGGAAAATCTAAATTTCCCGATGGATGAGGACTATTCATTAAGGAAAAAACACTCTCTATATGAGATGCCGATAACGATGCCGGCCTTTCCTTATAAAGATAGTTTAATATTAGTTGAATCCCTCTCCTTTGTAAAGGCATTGGCATTGCCTCAAAAGCATCAATATCCACACTAATTTCCTCATTGGCATCCTTTTTCATTACTGTATTCATTTTATGGACGGTTAATTCCTGCAGATATGCTTCATCACTTTGCAAATCTTCACTGAATTTTTGAAAATGCTCATGCACCTGAGGATTTTCTTTTCTCAGGAATGGGAGCACTTCCTGCCTGAAGCGGTTCCGGCTGTATATGCCTTTTTCATTGCTTGGATCCCGCCGGGGGTTCAGGTGTTCTTTCAGGCAGTAGCTTTCGATTTCCGCTCTATTCAAGCACAGGAAAGGGCGGATGATCGTATAATTGCCAAACGGACGCTTAAAGGGAATTCCTGCTCTTGCGCTGCCAGCACTTCCTCTTGTGAGGCGCATCAAAATGGTTTCAACCTGATCATCGCCATGATGTCCAAGCGCTATATAGTCTGCTCCATATTTCCCGGCTGTTCTTTGATAGAAGCTGTAGCGGCAATCCCTGGCAGCTGTCTGTGAACTTTTCCCGGACTTCTTCATATACTCAGGCACATTCACCCTTTCCATTTCAAATGGAATGGCTTTGTCCCTGCAGTAATTCTTCACAAACATGGCGTCCTGAAGGGATTCTTCACCTCTGAACATATGATCGACATGTGCGGCAATCAGTTCTATCTGATAATGCTGCTGCCTGCTCCGAAAATAATGGAGCAGGGCGATGGAATCCGGCCCTCCTGATACACCGATTACTATTTTCTTATTTTTTAAATCCAATCCCTTTTTCTTAAGGAAAGCACTCACTTTCTCTTCGAGCATAGGCTTCTTCCTTATCTAATTTAAATATATTTACTACTACCCCTGCAAAGGGCAGCATAATCCTTACTATGGAAAAGCATATCATTTTTAAAGGGTAAATATCAAAAGGGATTAAGCTTATATACGGATCACTGAAAAGAAAGTTTCATTTCTTTCAAAATCAAAGCAGCTGCCCATAAATATATAAGAAATATAGCACGGTTACAATAAGGGTTATGAGCAGAGTTTCAAAGAAGCTCCCTTTCTGTTTTCTCTGCCTGTTCATTTGCCTGCTGACAGGCTGAGGGCTGGCGGTTTGGCCTGAATTCCTGCTTGTACTTCTTTGCGCCGGATTTGTACGTGTGAGCTGGAGCATATCGTTTTTCATTTCACCGGCTGAGCTATACTGGCCCTGCAGAGCATTCAGAATAACATCTTCGTATTTCAGCAGTTCTTTCTTTTGGCGGACCATCAATTTGAGCTGTTTAAGGTCACCGGTTGTCTTGGCAAACCTTTTTGGATAGGCCGTATTGATTAAAATCATGGCAGCAGCAAAGAGATCATAAGCAGGGTCGGCCTTTCTGGTCCCAAGACCCCAATACCCGCGGTCATAAAACTCGGTAAATTCCTTTATTGCCCTTCCCTGAATGGTAGTTCCGCCCACATCAATGGTGCGTATTCTCGAAGGAGGACCTGTTACGATCAGATTATCCGGCTTTAAATCACCGAACACCCAGCCCGCTTTATGCAATGCATCCAGATCGTTCAGAAGCTGTACAATTAAAACACCGGTCCAGGATGGCCCCTTCTGCTGAATGAATGTCAGCAAATCAGGACCCTGTATATATTCCATTACATAAAATGAAACCTTACCGCTCCTTCTTTCCCAATCATCGACATCAAGCAAAGAAGGCCCGAGGGCAGAGCCTTGGACCTTTGCAAAGGATTTAAGGACGTTCACCTCGGACGTGATGGACATCCCGTTATCACTCATTTTCAAAGCAACCTGCTGATTTTGGTTTTTGGCGAGATAAACAATCCCATTCGCACCATAGCCCAATTCCTTTACAATGGTATATCGGCTGCGGTGCCACTTTCCTTCAATCACAGTACCAGGGTTTACTTTACACTGACTCTTCAAAGAATGATTCATCATCACGGGAAAGCAGACTCCTTAATGAACGTTTTTTCTTGAAATGGTTTAGTGCCTCATGAATGGCCGGGCCTGTTGGCGTAATCCCTCCCGTTGTCAATTTCGAGAATATGCTGGTCAGCGATTCAAGATTCGGTGTCCAATCCAGCAGTTTTTCGACATCTTTCTTTTTCCCGGGAAATACGAATACGGAAAAACGATTATCACCAGAGCGGGCATTGAGGCTCAGGGACAGATCCAGCAGGGCTTCCTTAACGGTCGGGAGCTTATGTTTCATACTTGCACTTGTATCCACGAGGACCAGCACCTCAAGCTCGACCGTCTCACCCAATTCATCCACGACCTCCATCACTTCGCCGCGCTGATCAGGCGGGAGGTCCTCCATCGTTTTTGACCCGCCCAGAATTTGCTGGAGCTCTTTGTTCACCACTCCCTGAAGTGTCTGGGTCATGGCTTTTCTCGTCACCATCTGTACCGTCTGGGAAAGCTGCTGAGAGTAGACAACCTGACTGACTCCGCTTCCTGACATAGCGATTCCTTCAATTTCATTCATTCCCTGTTCATCAATGACATCCTGCTCCATGACTCCGATTACATTCACAGTTATTCCCTGCTCCTTGGCCAGAGCCGCCATGGCAATGGGATCTTCACCCTGATTTGAACAGCCATCCGTTATCAATAAAATCTGCTTCAGTGTTCCTGTTTTCATTTGAAACTCCCCTCCACATATGAGTTGTTAGCATTTTCGACTGATTGGAGAGGAAATATACATATAAACGCGTCACTATGAGCAAATTAATCAGTTGGCTTTTTGGCGGATGGCATGCACAGGGATGCTTGTCCATTTCGGTGTATTATGCTTAACCTTTGAGACTACCACTGTCATATCATCCTCTATATTTCCGGACCTTGACCTGATCACCTCTTCCATAATCAGATCGGCCACTTCCTGCGGATCGTCCGTCTTCAACTCGGATATTTTGCGCTTCATCCACAAATCAAAGTTCTCCACATGCTTCGGCCCTTCAAACACGCCATCACTCATCATGATCAATAAATCACCGGCTTTAAGCTGTTCACTTACCACATCCACATCAAATTCCTGAATGATGCCCATCGGGAGGTTGCTGGCCTGAATTTTCATTACCTTAGGACCTCTTTTTACAAAGCTTGGAGTTGATCCAATTTTCAAAAATTTTGCGTCAGCATTCTGCAGATCAATCATGGCCAGATCCAAAGTGGAGAAAATTTCGTCTGTGGTCCGTAAAGAAAGAACGGAATTGACGGATTTGATGGCAACCTGCTCTTCAATGCCCGATTGAAGAATTTTCTGCAGAAGCTGAAGTGTTTCCTGGCTTTCCGCATGGGCCCTTTCCCCATTGCCCATTCCATCACTGATGGCAATCGCATACTTTCCGCAGCCCAGCTCGATGGTGGAATAGCTGTCCCCGGACACTAAGCCCCCGTCCTTCGCAGCATGTGCAACGCCTGTTTCAACCACGAAAGCCTTGGCTGACCGGAATGTGACATGGCAGTATCCATTCGGAAACGCGGCACATTCCTCAGAATTTACTAATATCGTTTCTCCCAAAATATCAGATAGCATCGGTGCAATGAGCTTTTCACATTCCCCATGTCCCTGGCAGTATGGGATGGTCATATCAATGTCGACATTCCCCTGCTCCAGGCTGTAGATTTCCACCTGCTCGATATGAATGCCAAACTCCTGAAGTGCTTCAAGGATCTGTTCTTCCTGTTTATGATGATTCTCCCGCTCTCTCTGAATTTCTTTGGCAAAGTCACCCATCACCTCCGAAACACCCCTCAGCTGGTCGGCTACCAGTCTTCTGCTTTCCTGAACCTGCTTCTTCAGCTTTTGGTTCGCTTTATAATAAGTCAGCTCCTGCTGAACGGCTTCTGTCACTTTTTTCGATCTTGTACAGTACTTTTCCCAATCCCTCGCAAGCTTAGGAGATAGGGCACCTTCGTTGTTGTCCACATCATGCATAATTTCCATCATGTAGTCATAGGTTGTATTAAAGTTCTTTGACCAGCAATGATCCTTCTTAAAGCAAGTCTGGCAGGTTTTCTCCGTTACATTACTTAAGAAGTAATCCACTTCCCTGTCGCCGTCCTCTTCCCATTGAGACGGCTCATCATGAGAGGAAAAGCTTTTGGAAAGAGCCTGAAAGACGCTCGAAAATTGGGCAACGCGCTGTGCCGTTACATCACGCATTTTTCTCATATATTGCTGCTGTTCTGCGGCATATTCAGGTGTTCCCGGGATGTGCTTGGCCAATTTCAATGTTAAAGCCTGCGGGGTTAATAAAAATAAGAAAATGGCTGCACCTGTTTCTGACAGAGTTTTCATGAGGTTTCCGCTGCCCTCTCCATACATGCCCATCAGGAGTGTCGCAACCAAAAGTCCGAATGCCACACCAAATTTCCTGCCTTCTTTCAAAAGGCCTCCTAAAAGGCCCGCAAAAGCAAGCAGACTCATATGATAAAAGCTCGATATATTCGCAAGGGAGAAGATCAGGCCGGTTACAACCCCTACTGTAGAACCGACTGTTGCCCCTGCCACAAAGGCGAAGAGCAGGACAAGGTAGCGTGACATAATATGCTCGACCGAAAGATCATAGACCGTCCAGCCGATGGTTCCCGTCATGACAGAGGCCAGCATAATGATCAGGCAGACGATTTCTTCAGTTTTCAGTGATTGTCTGCGTTTATTTATCGAAAGCAGCGGCAGTCCCTGCAGAAAAATAAGTGTTAGTATGAAGCCAAGGCTCGACTCGACACCGGCCATCATGCCATCATATAAAGTCAGCTGGCCCTTCAAAATAAAAGCCTCCAGGAGCTTGCCTGCCAAAAGCGTGAAAAATACATAAAAAGGCAGTGCCCTGATTTCATTAGACAGCCATTTCTTTGAGACCCGGAATGCAAATAAAAAGATGAAGGTGATTCCAAAAGCGGATACCGCATTGGATATGGATAATGTGGCGGCACCTGCCATTAGTCCCACCAGGGCCAGGGGCGCCTTATCCCTTCTTATGAAATAAACCGCTGCAAAAAACGGAAGACTAAATGGGGTAAGCTTCGCCAATATCAAGGCTCTTCCAAGCAAAAAGCCAATGATCAGCAGAACATAGCCTTTTTTCAGAAAGAAATTCTCCAGCCCTGATTGGAGCTTTTTTAAGCCTTTGGCAAAATCCAGTTTCGGTTTGTTGAAGGGCACTTCCCCGATCGGCTCCATTACATTCCTTTCTACCTTTTCCATTAAACTACACTCCCCATATTTTTATCGTTGCTGACAATTATAAAATCAAGCGCTCCAGAAGTTTGTCAAAATAGCGGACAAGCGCCGGCTTTTCGTTCGACGGTTTTCCACTATATATGGGGATAGATAACAAGATTTAAAATGGAGCTTCCTGAGGTTCGCCTTTGTTCTGACAAAAAAAGTAAACAAACCATTGAAATGACAGCATTCTGCGAAAAGCGAAGCATGGAAGAAATTGACGAAGAGGCAAGAGAGATTTACGACATATTTCTTTCAATATATTATTGACTTCCTATTTGAAAATTTGTATTATAAATCTTGTGCTTCAGAGCACACCTATTAATCTATTGAAATTTGGCGGTGTAGCTCAGCTGGCTAGAGCGTACGGTTCATACCCGTGAGGTCGGGGGTTCGATCCCCTCCGCCGCTATCAAAGAAATGCGGAAGCGCGTTGGTCAGGGGCGACCAGCATAAGACAAGATGGCAGAAAGGTTGCACTTTACCTTTTTGACAGATTGGCTTATGACCTCGGGCCCCTGCGCGCTGAAGCTGGACTATATGAAATGCGGAAGCACGTTATTATTATCCTGGCCCGTTGGTCAAGCGGTTAAGACACCGCCCTTTCACGGCGGTAACACGGGTTCGAATCCCGTACGGGTCATTTCAAAAGATCGTCAGCCTTAGGCTGGCGTTTTTTTGATTGTTAACAGCACAAAAAAACAAGCCCTATCCGGACTTGTTTATCATTCTGCTATATAGATCGATCAGCAGCAAGTTAGCCTCGCTTAGCTCCTCTTCCTCCGCGTTTGGATTCAGTATGGCGTTTTAGCGATGACAGACGATCCTCGCTGTCCTTCAGGAAACGGGCCATTTTGGCTTCAAAGTTTTCTTTAGGGCGATGGTCGTTTGATCGGTTATGGCGAGGGCGGCCAGAATTGGAATTCGTTCTGAATTCTTTTCTGTCTCCTCTTTCAGGTCTTTCCGAACGCTCAGGCCGGTCTTTTGCCTTTTTGATGGATAATCCAATCTTGCCGTCCTTTTCGACATTAATGACTTTTACTTCAACCATGTCACCCACTTTTAGGTGCTCATTAATATCTTTTACATACTTGTCAGCGACTTCACTTATGTGCACCAGACCGGTTGAGCCTTCCGGCAGCTCCACAAATGCTCCGAATTTTGTAATGCCTGTAACCTTTCCTGTTAACTTGCTGCCTGCTTCGATTGACATTAAAAAAACTGCCTCCTTGAAAGATATAAAGTGAAACTTCAATCAGTGGGGGTTTTCCTTATCCCCCACTGATTGTTAGTTGAACCAATCGGGCCTTTACGGGCAGTTTGATCCCCACTTATCCTCCTTTGATTCCTCAAAGTCTTGAAGTGGGGGTCTTACTGCCCGTTAGACTGCGATAAAGTGAAACTTTTATATATTATACAGAAACCAAAAAAAGAGTGTCAATATAGCGTCAGTCGGCCTTTTTTTCTTTCTTCTTTTCTTTTTCCGCATCTTCTTCAGGGAGGTTAAAGATGATTTCGTTATTGTCAGATAGGAAATAATCTTTGCGGGCAAGCTTCGCGATATACTCATCATCATTCAGCTTAACAATTTCTTCTTCGAGCATAACTTCTTTTTTCTTCAGGTCAGAAAGCTCCTGATCCAGCCTGGTTTTCTCTTCCACTTTTTCTTCCAGAGCAGCAGACTGCGAAACGAGTGTGGTGATCATAAAAAAAGAAACGACGGCTGCCAGTGTGAAAAATGCTGCTAATCTGCGAAATAAAAGCTTTTTCTTCCGGCCTGCACTGATCTCTGCTGCTTCCTGCTGTTTGACATAGCTGGTTTCCATTTTGGCTACATTTTTCTTCTTGGTGACACTCATTTCCGCACTCCCTCCTTACTCTTTAGGTTTTTTCCACTTAGCTGTCCATTTTAAAACATAATTCTTTATACGCTGTAAATATCCTGCCAATTTATTATATAACTTCTCGACTGTTTTTTTAATCTTTTTCGGCAAAAGTTTCCATAAAAGTGACAAAATCCATTTGACAGGCAGAAAAACTGCCTTCAGGGTGAACCAAAAGACTCGAAGTATGACTTTTAAAAGGGAATAAAGTCCTTTTCCAAGCATGACGGCAATCGCAATTAACGCCATAATCAGACCCTGAATGGGTTTATAGATGAGCAAAGTTAAGGTCTTCACGAAAAAGCGGTATATGGAGATCGCCATTCGGATGGATATCTCCAATACCCGCAGATACATTTTCTTAAATAAGCTTTGATAAGCGGCAAAACCGCACAGCAAAGCAATGAAAATATAAAACCTCAGTTCACCCTTATTCACCAGGAATAAAATATAGAAGATTGCCAGACCCTGTACGATCCAAAAAAGAATATCATTAATGAAAACAAGCCAGCTTTTCCGCTTAGTCCTTTGCAGGAAACGATTATACGTATCAAGGGCAGCCCCAAATACACTTCCCATGCCAATCATCGCCAGCATGGTCACAAATTGAGTGGTCAGTGTCATCGGAACAACTTGCTAAAGAAACCTTTAGCTTTATCTCCATTCTGATCGTCAATATAAACAAGGTCAAATACCTTCCCTTTGATGGAAACAATTCCCTTGTCCACATCCAGATTTTTCATCTGCAGATTCTGCCCTCTAATCGCAAGGAACCCCATCACCGTTTCCAGCAAAAACTCTTCATTATCAAAGCTTTCCACCTGTTTAACACCCGTAATATCAAGCAGCCTTCTGCCTCTCATAATGACATCATGTTCCTGAGTATTGGTTTTGTTTGAATTTGACTCATAATATTGACTCATTATTCATCCCCCGCAATCACATAGTACAACCTTTTTGTACATGTTTATGAATGGTGGGATTAAAATAGAACAAGCCATTAAGAAAAGCGCAAGCGCCTTGCCCACCCCCGACAAGCACAAGACGAGCCTCCCGGAAAGGCGTTCTTTGCCTTTTTGGGAGGATTGGCTTGTGACCTCGAGGGGGTAGGCGCTGGAGCTAGACAGTTATCGAAGTTCAATGATATAAATTCTGATAATATAAGAAAAGCGGGAGTTCATAAGACTTATGCTTCTGATTCCACTTTTTCTTCCTTTACAATCGAGTACATGCCGGCCGCTTCTTCCTTGCGGGTTGTTTCCTGCAGGCGTTCCACCTTGACCGTTACCAGCTTCTGGCCGAAGCGGACTTGAAGCTCATCTCCCACTTTAACAGTGGAGCTTGCTTTGGCCTGCTGTCCGTTTATCGTGATCCTTCCCTGATCAGAAACCTCTTTTGCCAATGTTCTTCTTTTGATAAGCCTGGATACTTTTAAAAATTTATCTAATCTCATGTAACGCCACTCCTCTATTAATAGCCTTTGGATTTTGCCTCATTCCAGAATTCATCAAGCTGTCCGAGCGTAAAGTCTTCAAATTTTCTGCCGCTCATCATTACCCGTTCTTCCACATACTTAAAACGGCGGATGAACTTTTCATTTGTTTTTCTCACAGCTTCTTCGGCATCCATTTTATAAAAGCGTGCAATATTCACAAGAGCGAACAGGATATCGCCAAATTCCTGCTCCATCTCCGGGCTGAAGTCCGCGGCTTCCTTCTCGAATTCGGCAATCTCTTCTTTTACCTTCTCCCAGGCAGGCTCAACTTCCTTCCAGTCAAAGCCTACTTTTGCTGCTTTCTTCTGAATTTCAGCCGCTCTCATTAAGTTCGGGAATGATTTTGGGACAGAATCCATCATGGATTCCTGTTTGTCACCCTTTTCTTCCTGCTTAATGCTCTGCCAATTTTTCAGGACATCTTCTTCATTTTCAGCCTGCACATCGCCAAAGACATGGGGATGACGGCGGACCATTTTTTCGGAAAGGCCTTCAATCACATCATCGATGGCAAAGTAGCCTTCATCCTCGCCGATTTGAGCATGAAGCATCACCTGCAGCAGGACATCGCCCAGTTCTTCCGTCATATGCTCGGTATCTTCATTATCAATCGCTTCAATCAGCTCATAGGCTTCTTCGATTAAATATTTCTTTAATGATTCATGGGTTTGCTTTTTATCCCATGGGCAGCCGTTTGGTCCGCGCAATTCAGCGATAATGCTGCGCAGTTTAGAAAAGTCTTTATAAAGGACAGCCTCATCTTTTACAGGGGGCACATAAACGGAAGTTAAGTTATTCAGCTCCATATTATGATCCAATTCATGCAGCTGCACCTTTTTGATCACTTCTTCGCTGCTTCCGGCAGCTGTTACAATATAAACCTCGTAATCGTAAGGCAGCTTTTCCATCAATGTCAGCTTGACGTCACTCGCAATAAACTGATCATACACCTGTCCAATGATGACGTGCTGTGCGACCTGAATCTCATCCCTCTTCAGATCGGTTCCATCCAGAAGCTGGAACCCTTCGATCGGGTCGATTTTCAAAGCCTGAAATAAAGGATCCAGGAAGCTTTGTCCTCCTCCAATGGTAATCTCGATGCCTCTCTGCGGAGCCCGCTCTATGAGAAGCTGAACCGTACGCTCCGCAACAAGCGGATGCCCTGGAACTCCATATGTAATCTCTTTGGCAAGAGCTTCATTTAGGAGAAATTCACAAATCTCCTCGTATACTTCTTCAAACTGCTCATGCTTTTCGTAGATATGATCAAAAGACTGATACGTCAGCCCTTCTTGTTCGAGATCACGCAGAACCGGATGCTCTCTAGTCCGCAGGTAAAGAGCATCTGTATTTTTAAGCTGTCGATATACGCCAAAAGGAAGCTGATCCAGATCTCCTGCTCCTAGTCCAAGAATGGTTATTTTTTTCATAAAGCAATTCATCTCCTAGTCTTTTTGGGAAGCAAGAACATGAGTTTGCTTCCAAGCGGCAGCAAAGCAAGCTCTTCCTCTTTAAAAGTATTGCCTTTAAACATGATATACAAATACGTAAAGCCTCCCAGCGCTACGCCGCTTAATGCCTGGAATCCGGCAAACGCCCTTCCCGGTTCCGGGATTGGCAGCAGTGCTGTGGCGTGCAGGTACAGCTGCAGAACAACTGACATCATTAGTGCTGCGAATCCAGCCGCAAATAGAAAGCGCAGTGAAATCAATGAAATTTTCAAGTATACCTGAAGCTTTGCTATAAGAAGCATGAGGACGGCCGAAAGGGCTATGCTTGATGCCACGGCTGCACCGATTGTGCCGTATGATGGCACCAAAATCGTATTCAGTGCGAGTTTTGCCGCAAATCCAAGCAGAATGGCTCCTGCCGGGAAAAAGATGAACCCCAGTCCCTGTAAAATGCCGGTAATGGTGATGATCAGGCTGCTCAGCAAAATCAGCAGACTGAGAATCGCCAGGACATCCGATCCTGATGAGTTTTCAAACAGCATAATATTTGCAGGCTTTATGATATTCCAGAGCCCAACGGTTGCCGCAGCTCCAACCAGAATGCCGATTTGAAGGGCAAGTCTGATTTTACTATGAAGGAATGCGGGCTGATTTCTCATTTTTTCTTTGGAAATAAGCGGCACCAGCGATAGGGACATCGATGTTGCCACGACAATGCCCAGCTGGACGATCGGCTGTCCGCGGTCATACACGCCTTTTAGCGCCTTTGCCTCTTCCCCTCCAATTCCGGATGCTATGAGGAGTGAGTATAAATTAAACGAATCTGCCAGCTGAATGAAAATAAGCACCAGACTGCTGATGCAGATGGCAAATCCCTGTATGATAATCGTTTTGGCCAGCTTGCCGCCTTGTTTAAAATCAATTGAAACGGCGGACGGCAGACTATTTCTTTCTTTTATATAAAAAAAGGTAATTAAAATCAGGACGGCGATGATTCCGCCGGTAACGGCCCCGAACATGGCCCCGCCTCCCACCATGTAGAGGGAATTTCCTCCCTTAACCAGCAGATAAGCGGCAAGCAGGATCGTGACGACCCTGACAAGCTGTTCTCCTACCTGGGAAACAGCGGTTGGCACCATGTCTCCTTTCCCTTGAAAATATCCCCGGAAGAGAGACAGAATTGGAAAAATAAGAAACACGGCTGCCACCACTCTGAGCAGAATTGCCAGCTGCGGATCGCCCATCCTGACAGCCAGCCAGTCCGAACCCCAGTACAGGATGGAAAACCCGATAAAACCTATTATGAATATAATAAAGGCAGATACGGCAAATAAATTTTGAATATCCTGTTCTTTCTTTAAAGCAGCCTGTTCGGCATAAAGCTTAGAAATAATAACCGGAAACCCGTATGTAGATAACACAATGATGATTCCATAGAACGGATAAACCTGCTGATATATATAAAACCCCACATCCCCGACAATATTTTGAAAGGGGACCCGGTAAATTGCGCTTAAAATTTTTGTAATCAGGGCAGCGACCGTCAGGATAAACGCACCTCTAAACAAATCGCCGGATGTCTGAACGGGCCTCAGGTTGCCCATCTCCTTCCAATTGAATTCGAAAGTATTATAGCATATCGGGGCTTTGTGCGGGATTTTTCGGTTGTGGCACATCCCGTTGCGCACGCTTTTTTTGGTTTACGCGCCAAAGAAAAAAGGCAGCATTCCGCTACCCCTTTCATTAAGTATTCATTTTTATGATTCCATTTGTCTGGCCAGGAAGCCTGCTGCTGTTTCAACTGCTTTTTGTTCCACGTCGCCAAGTGAATCTTCTTTTGCAAAAATGATAACTGCACCAATTGGGTCGCCGTTTGCAATGATTGGGCCAATTGTATAAGCGGAGGAAGACTCAGTGTTCCCGTCCACAAGCGAAATATCGCCTGACTGGTTAACCAGAACTGAACTGCGTTCTTCCATTGTTTTTTCAACAAGATCGCTTATATTCTTGTTTAAATAGTCCTTTTTAGAACCGCCTGCAACAGCAATGTAAGTATCTCTGTCACAGATTAACACTGGATTTCCCAGGCTGTCATATAATGCTTCTGCATATTCTTTTGCAAAATCGCTCAGTTCACTGATTGGTGAATATTTCTTTAAGATGACTTCTCCATCACGATCTACGAAAATCTCCAGCGGGTCCCCCTCACGAATACGCAATGTTCTGCGGATTTCTTTAGGAATGACTACACGACCCAAATCATCGATACGACGAACTATACCTGTTGCTTTCATCCAACGTTGCCTCACTTTCATCTGATGATTTAATAGAAAAGCGGAAGCGCCTTGTTCAGCCCCGACAAGCATAAGACGAATCACGCAGGAAATCCTGATTTCTGGAGTGATTTGGCTTATGACTCGAGGGGCTAGGCGCTGGAGCTAGACATTCTCTTCAGCGCCAGCACTTACTCTTTCCTCTTCTGGCTATGATCCATAATTGGGAGAAAATGAATGCATCGCCATGTTTGAACTTAGTATCTTTCATATGGAAAGTTATATACGTGCACAAAAACTTTTTCTCGTAGATGTTATTCATTCCATTTCCGGATAAACATTCCAAATGGTCCTTCACTTAAAAATACCCTTGTCAGAACGAGATAAACATTTCTAATATTTCATTTTTTTGACAGGACTGTGTCCATGAATTACACAGTTGGATGTTCTTGTTCCTTTTTAGCTTCCTGCATTCCTTTAATCACTTCGTAGGCAATGTTGAGCCATTCATTTGTTTTGACGCCTTTAATATGGAGGACTGCTTTCAGCTTCTTTCCATCCATGCCCAGGCCGATCATACGGCCGTATTTGCTGGTAATCTGGAAAATCTTCTGTCCGTCAATATGTTCGCTGGCCTTTTCAGATAAAAGAATCAGCACTTCCTGTTTGGATTGCTTAACTGTCTCGACTCCTGCCAATTCACCATAAGCCTTCATTTCGGCAATCTGGAATAAGTAGCCTACCTCATCCGGATATTCGCCAAAACGGTCGATCATTTCATCCTGAAGCTCTTCTACATCTTCAAGAGATGATATGCCGCGGAATCGCTTATACATTTCAATTTTCTGATGGCCATCAGATAAGTAGAAATCAGGAATATAGGCATCAACATCCAGATCGATTTCAATTTTAGCCGGCTTTTCCTCGATGCCATCCAGCTTATCTTTCCGTTCTTCAATCGCTTCTTTAAGCATTTGCGAATACAGATCAAAACCGACGGAGTCGATAAATCCATGCTGTTCGGCTCCAAGCAGATTGCCGGCGCCCCTGATGGATAAATCCCGCATGGCAATTTTGAAGCCTGAGCCGAGCTCCGTAAATTCCTTTATGGCCTGAAGCCGCTTTTCAGCTACTTCTGTTAATACTTTATCTTTTCGATAAGTAAAATACGCGTAGGCAACCCTGTTGGAGCGGCCAACCCGGCCCCTAAGCTGATAAAGCTGGGACAGACCCATTTTGTCTGCATCATGGACAATCAGCGTGTTGACATTTGGAATATCTACGCCTGTTTCAATAATCGTTGTGCTGACGAGAACATCGGACTCGCCTTCAAGGAAGCTTAACATAACAGATTCTAACTCATTTTCCGTCATTTTCCCATGGGCATATGTTACCCTTGCATCTGGAACCAGCATGGATATTTCCTCGGCTTTTCGTTCTATATCCTCCACCCGGTTATATAGAAAATAGACCTGTCCATCCCTTGCCAGTTCCCTTTCAATGGCTTCACGAACCAGTGCACCATTGTATTCCATCACATAAGTCTGAACCGGGAATCGGTTTTCTGGCGGTGTTTCAATAACTGAAAGATCCCTGACGCCAAGCATTGACATATGAAGGGTTCTCGGGATTGGCGTGGCTGTCAGAGTAAGGACATCCACATTGGTCTTAAGCTGCTTGATCTTTTCTTTATGTGTCACACCAAAGCGCTGCTCTTCATCAATAATGAGCAGGCCTAAATCTCTATACTGGATATCCTTTGATAAAATCCGGTGTGTGCCGACAACTACGTCAATAGTCCCTGCCTTTAAGCCCTTTAGCGTTTCGGTCTGCTGCTTTTTTGTTCTAAATCGGCTTAATAGCCCGATTTCGATCGGGTAATCCTGGAATCGTTCTCTCATTGTTTCATAGTGCTGCTGAGCCAGGATGGTCGTCGGTACGAGGATGGCAACCTGCTTTCCATCTGCAATTGCCTTAAAGGCAGCACGAATGGCCACTTCTGTTTTCCCATAGCCCACATCTCCGCATAATAAGCGGTCCATCGGGCGCTCCCTCTCCATATCCTTCTTAATTTCATGGATGGAGCGGATCTGGTCCTCTGTTTCCTGATAAGGGAAGGCCGCTTCAAACTCTCTTTGCATATCGCCATCCGGATTGAAGGCAAAGCCTTTTGATGCCTCGCGCTCTGCATAAAGCTTGATCAGATCATCCGCAATATCCTGAACAGATGATTGAACCTTCTTCTTAACCCGCTTCCAGTCGTTTCCGCCCAGCTTGTAAATTTTAGGCTCTTTTGCTTCGGAGCCGACATATTTCTGGACAAGATCAATCTGCTCCACCGGCACATACAGCTTGTCGCTTCCCTGGTAGCGGATATGGAGATAATCTTTATGGACTCCATTAATCTCAAGGGTTTCAATCCCCAGGTACTTTCCGATCCCGTGATTGACGTGAACGACATAGTCCCCAACCTTCAGTTCGGAATAGCTTTTGATTCTTTCCGCATTTGAAAGCTTTTGCCTGCGGGCCTTCTTTTTCGTGCGTTTGTTAAAAAGCTCTTCTTCCGTAATAACGGCCAGCTTTTGCCCTGGAAGCTCAAATCCGGTCTGCAGACTGCCCTCTGTAATTTGGATTTTCCCTGTTAAAACCGGGTCATTCTCACTCACAAATGCCGCTTCAATCTCGTAGTCTTCAAGCACTCTTTGCAGTTTTTTGATCCGCTCTTCATCAGGACCCAGGAATACGACCGAATATCTGCCCTTTTTCCATCTGTCCAGCTCGCTTTTCAGCACATGCATCTGTCCATGGAAATTCTGCATCTGTTTGCAGGTGACATTAATGATGTTTTGCGGGTTGGTATTCGGTACATGTCTTAGGAACAGCGACATATACGTAATCGGATGCCTGGAGCGGTGCAAAAACTCTTTTAACGTGTGTGATACCTTCACATCATGAATAATCTGGCCTTCACCTAAAAGGCTTGTATACCACTCAGCCTCTTCCTTATCAAGGGAGTCGTTCATTTCCTGAACACGGCTGATTTCATCAATGAAAATTAAGCCATTGGCAGGGAGATAGTCTACTAAACTACTTCCTTCCTCAAAGGCATACGAAAGGTATTTGAAAAGCTGTTCAGGCTTGTTCCCCATTCGCAGCTGTTCTAATTCGTAGCCAACATTCTGGGCCAGCTGCGTTTTCGCTTTATCGTCCTTCAATTTTTTCAGGCTTGATCCCAAACCTTTTTCCAGTTTTTCAATTATGGTCTGGAAGTGCTCTGAATCAAGAGGGATTTCGGTTGCAGGTCCAATCGAAATCTCGGTTAACTTTTCTTTTGATCTCTGGTCCTCCAAAGAAAATGTCCGGATCGAATCCACTTCCGTATCAAACAGCTCAATCCTTACCGGATCCGCTTCAGTCAATGGATAGATATCAATGATTCCGCCCCTGACACTGAATTCTCCAGGCGAAGAAACCATCTCCGAACGGACATAGCCCATCTGAACAAATCTTTTTAATTGATCATCAGTCAAATCATCGCCTATCTTTAAAGACAGCTGGTATTTTGTCCAGTGGTTTGGAGGCGGAAGAATTTTTCTTAGCCCGGCCATCGGCACAATCATGATTCCTGTCTTATTTGTACTCCAATAATTTAAGGCCTCAATCCGCTGGGCCTTTAACTCGGGGCTTGCAATCCCCATTTCAGCTGCGATCAATTCATTGGCAGGATACAAAAACACTTCCGAATCTCCTGCCAGATTGACGATATCATCATATAGCTTCTGTGCCTGCAGAAGGTTGTGCGTGACAACAAGCATCGGCCTTCCCGATTGCTCATATATAGAAGACAAAAACAAGGTGCGTGCCGATCCTGATAAACCGGCAAGCATCTGCTCCCTCAGTCCTTCCTCAATGCCAGACAAGATGGAACTTACATCATCCTGCCGGCTAATAATCTCTTTAAGACCTAACATGAAAGCCCCTCCTATAAGAAAAGCGCAAGCGCCTTGTTTTACCCCTTTATCCTTGAGGGGTTGGCGCTGGAGCTAGACAGTTCTCAACGTTAAAATTATACTTTCTTATCTTTTTAGAAAAGCGCAAGCGCCTTGCTTACCCCTTTATCCTCGAGGGGGCAGGCACTGGAGCCAGGCAAAGTTTCATTTATTTTATAAAAAGCTCTCTGGCAGTTCAACCGCCAAAAGGCAGATGTCATTCCAGGCCCCTTTGAGCCCGAAAACTGACAGTCTGCAAAATCCATTTTTTCTATCATTAATCTTACTAAACAAAATAAGGATGCAACAAGAAACTATAGAACGGTTTCTATCAAAATTAATGATGCCTCAAAACAGAAATAGAAAAACGCTTTGGATGGCCTCCAAAGCTTGTTAATGAATAATAAAGTCCTGCTGATGATAATCCGGATTGCGTTCCAGTGATTCCTGGCAATCCTCACAGATCGCTCTTACATGCATATCTCCTGATTGATCATAAGAGATCATCTCCTGGCGTTCCTGATCGTTTAGCTTATGGAAGCCAAGCTGCTCTGAGTATACAGAGCTGTTCTCTATTGAACCAATCTTTGTTCCGCAATGACGGCAATGATAATGAATAGCCATGCCTGTCCCTCCCGTTAAACTGTCCATGATTCTAGTATGGACCCCGGGCAGGGAACTTATTCACGCATCCGGCACTGCAGCCAATGATGGGATACATTATTCTATGATAAGATTAATAAAATATGAAGATTATTGATTAAAATCGTTCATAACCTGTAAAAATGGTTTTCTAAACCATTCCTCACATGCCTCTGCGCACTTTTTAGCCGTTTCGTCCATGATTGGCTGTTCTTCTTTCGTGAAGCGGCCGAGCACATAGTCCGGCACCTTCATGCCGCTTGGCGGTCGGTCGATCCCGACTCGGATTCTGTTAAACTCCTGTGTTCCCAGATGTGCGATGGTCGACTTGATCCCATTGTGGCCGCCTGCGCTCCCTTTTTGGCGGAGCCTAATCTTGCCCACAGGAAGATCCAGATCATCATAGATGACCACAAGTTCATCATCATTAATCTCGAAATAATCCATAACAGCCCGGATGGACTCTCCGGACAAATTCATATATGTAAGAGGCTTAAGCAGAAATACTTTTTCTCCGTTCACATAGCCTGCGCCAAATACGCCTTTCAGCTTGGCCTGATTCAGAGGAATATTCAGACGGTCCGATAAAACATCAATCACATCAAAGCCAATATTGTGCCTCGTTTTATCATACTGCTTGCCGGGATTCCCCAGCCCTACAATTAATTTCATTTTCTCACCCCATATTAGAAAAGCGCAGGTGCGCCCGCGAATTACCTGGCGTGTGCGCTGACTTCATCTATTCTCTCTTTATTATAGTAGAAAGTGTGTGGTTCGGTAAGAAGATTCTGTTTGGAGGATGCCGGTTCGGACTCTGCAGGCTCTTTTTTCGGTCTCTCTGTCCGAAGTTGGGCCGGGTTCGGACTCTGAAACCTCTTTTTCCGCTTCCTTTGTCCGAAGTTGAGCCGGGTTCGGACTCTACGGGCACGTTTCCTGCTTTTTGTGTCTGAAGTTGAACCAGGTTCAGACTCTAACAACACTTTTCCCGCATCTTCTGTCCGAAGCTTCCAAAGGCGGGCCAAATGCCAGCTCAACTCAAACCCAAGCAAACAGGGGCTTGCCATATTGCAAAGCCCCTGTAAGAATAGCGTCACCCGAGCTTATTCTTCGCCTGTTTTATCTTCATCTGCGGTTGTTTCTCTGCCTTCTTCATTTTCAGGTGTGCCTGCTTCCTGTTCTTCACCGCTGTTGATTTCTTCTTCCTGTCTTGGAGGAAGGATGGAAGCGATGACCGCGTCTTCTTCATTGTTTATTTCATAGCCGCGATTGGCTTTGATATCTGCGACTGTCAGGGTCTCATTTACCTGGAGATTCGTTACATCCACTTCAACAGAGGATGGAATATTATTCGGTGTCGCTGTGACTGAGACTTCATGCATAGATTGCTGCATAACGCCTCCATCTTTTACCCCTGCTGCAACTCCAGTTAAGACGACGCGTACATCTGCTGTCATTTCTTTGTTCATGTCTACCGCAAGAAAGTCGGCATGGACAATAGCATTTTTAATCGGATTTGATTGGTAGTCACTAAGCACCACTTCATGCTTGCTGCCATCCACATCCAATGAAAAGACACCATTTCTGCCTACTTCCTTTATCGTCTTCAGAAAATCGGCTTCGCTTAAGTAGATCGATTTACTTTGCAGCTTTGACCCATAAACAACGGCTGGAATATTCCCTTCCTTGCGCAGTGAAGTTAAGTTAGAGTTGCGTGAACCTTTTCTTTCTTTTGCCTGCAATACAGCTGTCATAAAAACGTCCCCTTCCTCATTTAAAAATTAGTCTTGTCTATATAAAAAAATGCCCTAAAATGAGGAAGTCTAAACGTTTTTGTTTTTTACAGATTTATTATTTTCAGAATGCACGCAGATCAGGCTTGCTTTGCAGCAAGCCTGGATGGTTATTTTATTACCGATCAATCAAACAGAGTGCTCACAGATTGCTCTTCATGAACCCGGATGATGGCTTCACCGATTAGAGGTGCTACGGAAAGTTCGACAATCTTGTCTGTTTTCTTCTCTTCCGGAAGAGTGATTGAGTTTGTTACAACCAATTCTTTGATGGTTGAGTTTTCAATTCTTTCGATGGCAGGTCCGGATAGAACCGGGTGTGTACAGCATGCATAAACTTCTGATGCACCGTTTTCAATCAGGGCATTTGCTGCTAGTGTAATCGTTCCGGCAGTATCAATGATATCGTCAATTAAGATGGCCGTTTTTCCATCGATGTTCCCTACAATGTTCATGACTTCGGCTACATTTGGTCTTGGACGGCGCTTGTCAATGATGGCAATCGGCGCTTTTAAGCGGTCAGCCATTTTACGCGCACGTGTTACGCCGCCATGGTCCGGTGACACGATTACGATGTCGCCATCCATCATTTTGTTCTTAAAGTAATCAGAAAGGATTGGCACACCCATTAAATGGTCGATAGGAATATCAAAGAATCCTTGAATTTGCGGCGCATGCAGGTCAAGTGTAATCACACGGGTTGCACCAGCTGTTTCCAAAAGGTTTGCTGCAAGCTTAGCTGTAATCGGCTCACGCGCTCTTGCCTTGCGGTCCTGGCGGGCATAGCCATAGTAAGGCATTACGATGTTAATGGTCTTGGCAGATGCACGCTTAAGAGCATCAATCATGATCAAAAGCTCCATTAAATGCTCATTGACAGGAGAGCTCGTTGACTGGATCACATACACATCGCATCCGCGGATGCTTTCTTCAATGTTAATTTGGATTTCGCCGTCGCTGAAGCGCGTTACGGAACATTTACCAAGCTCCACACCAATCACATTGGCGATTTCTGCAGCTAGCTTGCGGTTTGAATTTAAACTGAACACCTTTAAATTTGGATCTAAATACTGGTTTGACATTTTGGGCCTCCATCGATTTATTTCTTACAAATAGAAAGTTCGGTTTATTTCTTAATGTTTAAGTTTTGCGTGTAGTTTTCCTTGTTCACCTGGCGTGCGCGGGCAATGGAAAGGGCTTCTCCCGGCACATCTTCAGTAATCGTCGAGCCTGCTGCTACATATGCACCTTCCCCAATCGTTACAGGTGCCACGAGATTGGAGTTGCATCCAATGAATACACCATCTTCGATTTTGGTCAGGTACTTATTTTTGCCGTCATAATTAACAGTGATTGAGCCGCAGCCCAGATTAACATCCTTGCCTACTTCTGCGTCGCCAATATAGCTCAGGTGAGAGGCTTTGCTTCCTTTTCCGAAAACAGACTTCTTCACTTCAACAAAGTTGCCGATTTTCACTTCATCATGAATATCTGATTGCGGACGAATGTGAGCAAACGGCCCAATATTCACTTGTGAACCGATATGGCTGTCATGTGCTGCAGACTGGCGGATCACTGTGCCTTCCCCAATATGGCAATCAGAGATCTCCGTATTTGGTCCGATCACACACTCAGAACCAATGATGGTATTGCCGGAAATGATGGTTCCAGGGTAAAGAACTGTATCAGAGCCAATTTTTACATCCGCACCAATATATGTGTTTGACGGATCGATAATGGTCACGCCGTTACGCATATGTTCTTCATTAATCCGCTGTTTCATGAATGATTCTGCCTGGGATAAGGCTACCCGGTCATTGACACCCAGAGTTTCGCCGAAATCAGCTGTCTGGTAAGCCGTAACGACCTCTCCTTCATTTTTCAGGATTTCAATTACATCCGGAAGGTAATATTCGCCCTGCACATTATCATTTGTTACTTTGTTCAAGGCTTCAAACAAAGCCTTATTATCAAAGCAATAAGTTCCAGTATTGATTTCTTTTATCTTGCGCTCTTCGTCGGAAGCATCTTTCTGTTCAACGATTTTTTCAACCATCCCCATGTCATTGCGGATCACGCGTCCATATCCGAATGGATTTTCCGCATGAGCTGTTAAAATAGTCGCTTTGGCAGAAAGCTCTTCATGATGCTTGAAAAGCGCTTCCATCGTTTCATGCCTGATGAGCGGTGTATCTCCGCAGACTACGATGGTCACACCCTCTTTGCCTTCAAGCATTTCGCGGGCCTGCATAACCGCATGTGCGGTGCCAAGCTGCTCCTCCTGAAGAGCATATTTGCTGCTTGAGCCAAGCTGCTGCTCCACCATTTCCGCTCCGTGTCCAGTAATCGTGACAATTTCTTTTATGTTAAGCTTTGTAACTTGATCAACTACATGTTGAACCATCGGTTTGCCGCATACAGGGTGAAGTACTTTGTAAAGCTTTGACTTCATTCTTGTCCCCTGGCCTGCGGCTAAAATAACCGCGTATCGATTAGACATTTACAGGCCTCCATTTTAACCTTTTTATCCATAACGAATATATCTTAAATGGGCTCTTATTTCAAGAATTGATGACAAAGTACAAATATTTGTCATTACCATAAGCCGTATTTTCTGAAGAAATGGTTTATATTTTTTACAGAAAGGGTAATGGACAGAAAGAAAAAAGCCCTAAGCACCGCCATTGGCAGGGGGTCTTAGAGCTTGATTTATTTCAGCTGAATTAAAAAAGAGCCTTACTTATGAAGTAGGCCCTTGTTGATTTATTTTCTTAGGAAGCACCGGCTTCTTCAAATTCCACTTCTAATTCACCTAAACGGTGGTACTCGGCTAATACAGCCTCCTGGATTTTACCTCGCGTTCCTGAATTGATTGGGTGCGCGATATCTCTAAACTCCCCATCCGGAGTACGTTTGCTGGGCATAGCTACAAATAAGCCATTATTTCCATCAATCACACGAATATCATGAACAACAAATTCATGATCCAGCGTAATAGATGCGATTGCCCTCATTCGTCCATCCGTGTTAACGCGGCGTAATCTTACGTCTGTCACTTCCATTCTGTTCACCACCTTTTCGAGAAGATATAATCCTAATTGTATAAATTCAACATATTTCCTGAATCTCCTTCTTTAATAAAAAATATTTTTTGAATATTTTGTTCAAATATTTTCCCAAAATAAAAAACGCCCGTCACATGAACGAGCGAGTGAAATGCGGTTATTATTTATTTAACAAGAGCAACAACTTCAATTTCCACAAGAGCATCCTTAGGCAAGCGTGCCACTTCCACACAGGAGCGTGCAGGCTTGTGTGTGCTGAAATATTCTCCATACACTTCATTGATGGCTCCAAATTCGTTCATGTCCTTGATAAACACCGTTGCTTTTACCACGGTATTTAATGACGCTCCAGCTTCTTCAAGCACTGCCTGAAGGTTTTTAAATACCTGATGCGTCTGTTCTTTTACATCCCCACCCACCATAACACCTTCTGCTGTAAGCGGAATTTGGCCTGAGCTGTAGAATAAGTTATTTACAGTAATCCCCTGAGAATATGGTCCAATTGCTGCAGGTGCCTGATTTGTTTGAATGACTTTCATGAATTCTCCCCCTAAAAAATATGATTATTTTTTAAAATAGTTGCCTTCACTTACATTGATTTTCTTTTCCCTCACATCAACATCAGATAGACGCACAAGAGAAAGGTACTCATCAACCAGCCGTTCTTCTGCTTTTTCCGCCTCGACCAGGACAGCAATGCCAGCAAGGTTTGCTTTGAATTCCTCCAGCATGCTGACCATGCCATTAACCGTTCCGCCGGCTTTCATAAAATCATCAATGATTAAGACATTGGATCCCTCTGCCAGGCTTCTTTTCGAAAGTACCATGGTTTGAATTCTCTTGGCGGAGCCTGACACATAGTTAATACTTACCGTGGATCCTTCTGTCACCTTGCTGTCACGTCTTACGATGACAACGGGCACATTGAGATAATTTGCGGCAGCATAAGCAAGCGGAATCCCTTTTGTTGCTACCGTCATGACCACATCAACGGGCTTATCCGCAAAGGCAGAGGCAAAAAGCCTGCCTGCACGCTGGACAATTAAAGGATCACCGAGAATGTCAGTCATATAGAGATAACCCCCGGGAAGAAGCCTTTCGGGGCTTGCAATTAAGCTGCAAAGCTCGTCTACAAATGGCCGGGCTTCATCATCGGTTACTTTAACATGGAACTTGACGCCGCCTGCTGCTCCGGAAACGGTCTGCAGTGTGCCTATTCCTCTTTGCTCAAATGTTTCTTTGATGATGGCGAGATCTTCACTGATCGAAGACTTGGCAGAACCATACCTTTCTGAAAAGAAAGTTAAGGATACCAGCTGACGCGGATGGTTCAATAAATAATTGGTCATATCTATCAACCGTTCGCTTCTGCGAAATTTCATTGTGGAACCCCCATTTAAATCCGAATATTTTAACGATAATATACCACTAATATACGGATTTAATCAAGCTTATGTCTTTCTCCGAGCATTCTGACCGCAAAAACCTGGTCGCAAAACCCTCTAAGTCCATTATAAATCCGATGCATTCTTGAATCATGATGCACAAGCCCAAACACGGTTGGTCCGCTGCCGCTCATCAGGACAGCATCTGCCCCAAATCGTTTCATCTGGTCTTTTATTTGCAGAACCTCCGGGTGCATATTCAGTGTGACATCCTCGAGAACATTACCCATGTTCCGGCATACGTCATCATAGCAGCCCGAATTGATTGCTTCGATCATTCCTTCAGTATTTGGATGCTGCACCTGTTCTACATCCAGCCTTCTGTATACATCCGCTGTCGATACGCCGATGAACGGCTTAGCAAGTATGACCCAGCAGGTTGGAGGAGCAGGAAGCTGCTGAATTCTCTCTCCTCTTCCTGTAGCTAATGCAGTGCCTCCGTATACGCAAAAAGAAACATCAGAACCGATTTCCGTCCCTATTTGAGCAAGCTCATCCATTGAAAGCCCCAAATCCCACAGCTTGTTAAGACCCCTGAGAGCCGCTGCTGCATCACTGCTGCCTCCGGCAAGTCCAGCCGCAACCGGAATCATTTTTTCTATTGTAATGGACACACCTTTTTTTATTTGAAACCGTTCTTTAAGAAGGTGTGCAGCCTGATATGCCAGATTCCGCTGATCATCCGGAACAAAACGGTTGTGAGAGATAATCCTGATCTCGTCTTTATCTAAAAGTGTTAATTCCAGGCGGTCTGCCAAATCAATCGTTGTCATTATCATTTCCACTTCATGATAGCCATCTTCCCGTTTATGTAAAACATCCAATGACAAATTGATTTTAGCAGGCGCCTTAACCATGACCTTCAACATTTCCACCTACTTCTTTCCTTTGAATCGGACTCCTGTCCAGCTCCACAAGCGAGCGCTTTGCCCTGCCGGTTCGTTTCGAAGGGAAAGCCATACCTTCAATCAGTATTGACTTTATTTTAATCGGCAATAAGCGGCAGCTTAATGCTTTTCTCATAGAGCGTCTCCATTTTTTGTCCTATTTTACCACAAAATAAACATAAAAGCTCAGGTAGCCTGGAATATAGAGGTTATCGCGATTAGACAGAAGAAATGCCGAGGCATAAGCCTCGGCAGACGCAGTGCATATTAATGCTTAAACATAAAACATATTCTGTGCGAATGCTATTTGTTAAGAAGGTTCTGCTGTGCAATTTCGATGGCCCGCTTCACCATATTGCCGGCATCTTTCGCACGGATGCCGCCCCAGCCTTCCTTTTGGACCACATCATAAAAGCCAAGCTCTTTCGCAATTTCTTCTTTTAAACCATCTGACATAACGCCGCGTCTTCTGCCCAACATTAACATCCCCTTTCGCACTGCGGTATGTATAGTATGTGAAAGGGGTGTGCTAATCATTAAGAAAAGTGCAAGCGCCTTCGGAACAAGCAAAAAACGCTTGTTCCTGCGAAGAACATCCAAGGAAGCTTTCCCTTGGTGCTCACCCCCGACAAGCACAAGGCGAGCCTACCGGAAAGGCGTCTTTTGCCTTTTTGGGAGGCTTGCCTGAAGTGTGGAGGCGACTGCCCAGGGACGTCAGACATAAGATGGTTCCTGTAAGAAGGCGTTTTTCCTTCTGGAAACGGCTGGCTTATGACCCCGAGTCCCTAGGAGCCGCAACTAGACAAGCTTGTGACCTCGGGGGGGGTAGCGCTGGAACTGGACAACTCTAAAAAAGAGCAAACAAAAAGCAGCAAACAATTTGTTCACCGCCAGCTGTCATATATATTATTAGCTTAAAGCAACCTGTCCTGATGTATCTTCATAGAATGTAATTTGAACCGTTTCTGTTAAAACATCCGCATAGCTGTAAGATACCCGTTCAAATGCATTTTCATCCTGATCTAACTCAATCACAAATACTGAAGGATACGTTTCGGCCAGAACTCCTGAGCGTTCAATGGTCTTTCTGCGCCCGCCATTAGCTTTTAGCAGGAGCCTTTTCCCAAGATTTGAATCAAGAGCTTTTTTAATATCTGATAATGTTTTTGCCATTCGGTCCACCTCACTATGTTAAGTATATCACACTGACACAAGACTGTCAAACAAAAATATAAATTATAACAGTGTTTAAAATTAAATGTCAATATGTTTTGTTCTACTTTTTCTTCTAATTTTCAACAATTTTAGGATTGCCTTAATTGGAAAAGATTATGTATAGTTTTTAGAAAGCTTATAAGCTTGCCGTTCATTACCTGGGAAATAGACGATTGCCCCCGCGCGAAATTCCTCGAAAAATGCTAAATATCTTATTAGAAACAACATAAAAAAACAAGCCGCATATAATAAAAACGGCCCGCTCATTAAAATTCATTTAATTCATCGTCATTGTAAGGCATTCCTGTTCTCAGTACTCCCCGGGTTTCAATTCCTCCAAGTCCCTTTTCACCTGTCAGTGTATTTCTTAAGATATCCCACAAATTGATTCTTTCCATAAATGGAGTAAGGCTGACTTTCGCAACAATGTAAACAGGGTCAAGGGCATGAATATTCACTCTGGAAGGAGAACTGGCAAAATTGGCTCCAGCATGGATCAGTGATTCGAAATGTGACTGGCATGCTCCGGCAAAAATGACAAGCTGATCAAGGTGCGGTACTTTTTTGCGTGCTTCCCTCACCGCCTGCACAAATTCCCTGGAGTGCCGGTAAGCATTGATATCGGACTTTTTCCCTTTTGCCTTTGAATAAGCATCATGACCTGTTACAACGAGGATATCCGGCCTGTAATGATCGATGAGCTGTCCGATTTTCATCGGCATTTCCTTTTCATTGCAATGGATGCCTGTTACGGGTATGCCTATTTTTTCATACACACTCAAGCATTTTTTTAAATAAGAAGGATCACCATCCAGGTGAAGCACCCTGCCTGGTATCTGAAAATAGTTAAGCGTCTTGCTGTACCCGTCTGTCACTTCATACTCCTGCTTCTCCCTCAAGAGAGCCACATCCTGCCTGAATAGCTGGAAGGACTGTTCCTCAAGTGACCTGAACTCCTGTTCGAACTTCATCCGCTGCGCCTGGTTGATGACGATTAAATCCTCACATGGAGCATCCGCAACAAGGCGGATATCCTCTCCGAATAATATGGCAATTTTCTTGCCGCCCTGTTCTTTAATATCAATCACGCGGAATAAAATATCACAATGATACGAAATTCTTCCGACGATATCCATCGTATTT
Source organism: Cytobacillus sp. FSL H8-0458 (assembly GCF_038002165.1). Taxonomy (NCBI): domain Bacteria; kingdom Bacillati; phylum Bacillota; class Bacilli; order Caryophanales; family Bacillaceae; genus Cytobacillus; species Cytobacillus sp. FSL H8-0458. The sequence continues at coordinate 4,146,959 of NZ_JBBOBR010000001.1, forward strand.
ATAGTCAATGTCGTCACTCCAATTTCCCGAGGGTAAACACGGGCTGCATCTAAGCTCTGGTTTGTGATTTATTATTTATGTCATAAATTATGCATTTGACTATGAACATGTGCGTAGAAATGGCGGATGGAGAAGATGGCATTGGGGCGTAAAAAAAGCCCGCTGGCTACTCAGCAGGCTTAGTCTTTTATGAAAAATGGGGCAGCAGGGCATCGCTCAATCGGGCAAATTCTTCAATGGATAGAGTTTCCCCTCTTCTGCCAGGCTCAACATTGGCTTGTTCGAGAGCAGAGAGGATTTGTTCCTTTTTCTGTTTTCCTTCAGGCAGCTGGCTTGTTAAGTTATTCAGAAGCGTCTTGCGCCTCTGAGCAAAGCTTGCTTTTGTCACCTGGAAAAAGAAGGGTTCACTTTTCACTGCCACTGCAGGCTCTGTGCGCTTTGTCAGTTTAATGACGGCAGAATCCACATTCGGCTGCGGCACAAAGACCGTCTTTGGCACGATCATGGCGGTTTCAGCCTCTGTATAGTACTGGACAGCAATGGAAAGGGAGCCGTACTCTTTCGTGCCTGGGCGGGCCGAAATTCTGTCTGCTACTTCTTTTTGGAGCATACAGACGATGCCCCTAATTGGAAGCTGGTCCTCTAACAGTTTCATGATAATCGGGGTTGTTACATAGTATGGTAGGTTGGCGACCACCATTATATCGTCAATTCCTTCAAATTCCCGTTCAATCGCCGTCTTTACATCTGCCTTTAACACGTCTTCATTGATAATGGATACATGGGGATATGGCGATAGAGTTTCCTCTAAGATGGGAAGCAGCCGCTGATCGATTTCAAAAGCCAGCACCTTTTTGCTTCTCCGGGCCAGCTGTTCGGTCAGTGCCCCAATTCCCGGGCCGATTTCAATGGCGCCCGACTCTTCCGTTAAATCAGCATGATCGACAATTCTCCGGAGAATATTCGTATCGATCAAAAAGTTCTGTCCCAGGCTTTTCTTAAAAGAAAATCCGTATTTATCCAAAATCGCCCGTGTTCTGGCTGGCGTTGCAATATCTTTATGCATTTTGTTCCTCCTTGCGAATAGCTTCGATTGCCTCAGCAAAATCCTTCTGGCTAATTTGAAACATCATTAAGCGCTTATGAAGCTGCTTCCCGTTTGTGTAGCCGATTTTAAGAAGCCTGCCAAGCTTTTCTCTTCTTTCCTTGGCACCTTCCCCGCCAATAAGGCCTGCAGTGACCAGATCTTCCTGGGTAATGGTTTCTTCATAGGTTTCCTGCATAACCTGGGCATCCTTTAATGCCTGGCGGATCATTTCTGGCGATGCATGCTCAACGCCCACTCCTCTGCCATGCTTGTGGAGGGCATCCGCTTTTTCTATAAAGGCATGCTTGCATCCGGGAACTTCATTGGTGATCGTATTCCGGATTTTTTGTCCGGGAAAGTCCGGATCTGTGAACACGATGACCCCTCTCGTTTTCTGGGCAAGCTTTATTTTTTCAATGGTTACCCCATTAATGGCAGATCCATTCGTTTCAATTGTATCGGCATCCAGCGCCCTCTTGATCGCCGCTGTATCATCCTTGCCTTCTACAACGATAATTTCCTTGATTTTCATGGTTCCTCCCAATAAAAGCATAAGCGCCTTGCCAGGCTGCTTGTGCTAGACAGTTATCGATGTCAAAAATAAAAACTTCTCATTCCGTAAAAAAATATAAAAAAACTGAAAAAAATTTGAAACATTTCTGTAATGTAATTCGTCTAAATAGATGTAAGAAGAATATATTTATAAAGAATAGTTCTTATTATATATGAACCAGCTTGAAAATGAAAAATGTTATCCATTAACCTTCTCTGCAATGAAATAAAAAATGCAGGGGAAGCCCCTGCATCATAAAATTTAATTCAGTATTTTAATTTTTACAGTTTTTCTTCCCCACTTGTATGCTTCTGATTTGGAGGAGAAGAATACATCGATTTTGTTTCCTTTAATCGCGCCGCCTGTATCAGCTGCAACGGCATAGCCATAGCCTTCCACATAGACCTTCGTTCCAAGGGGAATGACACTTGGATCAACCGCTATGACCTTAGCACCAGGATTGGCACGCAGGTCCAGGCCGGTAGCCGTTTTGCCTGAGCATCCGCTGCAATTAGCCGTATAGGCAGTTGACGATACATATATTTCCTTACCGCTTGCCTTGCTGCTTGTTCCGCGGGAAACGACTTGTGTTGCTGCAGCCACCTTTGTTCCGACAGCAACGACTTTATCCTGCTTTTCCTTCACTTGCTTTTCACTGATCAGCTTTCTGGAAATTTCTTTGCCATTCTCCAGGACGACTTCAAACTCTTTCGTCTTAAGGCCTTTTTTTCCAGCATTCATCACTTTTTCAGTGCCCTTAGTTAAGCTATTATCCTTCTTTGTCACAACTGCGAAATTAATTGGTTCTTCCACTACATCGGTGACTTTTTCAACTCGAATGACTTTTATTTTGTCATTGGCTTTGACTGTCTCTTCCAACTTTGGTTCAACGCGGTCTAAATCATTGATCTTGATTCCCTGCTGTGATAAAAAGTCAGCGACCGTAGTCGAAGTTGACCAAACCTGCTTCTCTTTCCCGCCATTATTAAGCGTTAAAGCGAATGCTTTCTCTACTTGAATTTCCAGGTTGTTTTTAACTGTATCCTCTGGCTTTGGCTGAACCTTATCATGTTCAGTCAGTGTAATATTCTGTTCTTTTAAAACGTCCCCGACCGTCTTTGCAGCCGTCCAAATCGTTTTCTTCTCGTTATCTGTTACAACTTTCACCTGTTTAGCCGGTTCATAGACAATTTCTGTATTGTCCTTAACCTCTGTGTTTACCGAGGGAAACACATAATCTTCTGAGCGGAGTGAAATATCTAGATCATCGAATATATCTTGAATCGTTGCTGCATGTGTTTTGATGACTTTCTCTTGGCCGTCTATCGTCAATGCTACTGTTTTCTTTGTCGTTTCATATGCAATGAAACCGCAGGCAGCAGCAAAAACTACTAAACTAGCAGAAAAAATGGCCAATTTCTTTTTACTCAAAGACTTGGATAACAGGTTTTTCATGTTTTGAATCACGATGAAAAACGCCTCCTTTTCTCTCGGAGTGATTATATAGAGTATCTTGCCGACTGTCAACTCTTTCATTTTCCAGCTTCCGAAAGGCTGGAAGAATGCAGGCATTAGGTTTTTTTGCCTGTATTCTTAGAACTGCACTCTATCTCTATGTATGAATGATAGTTCCCCTCTATGCATGCCTTTTTGCAAATGCCCTGTTTTTAGTCATGCTTGCCTTGGATTAATAATTTTCCACACTCATGTGAAAAATCCTTCTTTTTTTGATTTAGGAATTTTTCACGCATTTGGAAATCCTTTGTTTCCGGCTGACCAGGCGCTCAGCAATCGGGAGCGATTTTCGGGAATTCCCTCAAGACCTCAGTCTTCCGGTCCTCCAACTGTCACGCTCCCCGACCAGCAGTAAACGCCCTCCGCTCGATCAGCAGGGGTGCTAAAATAGCACCTTTTTCTAATTGTCCAGCTAACTTTTTTCTAGTAATTGGCAAGCACTTCCGTAAACGTATTTCCTATTATGCAAAAAAACCGGATGAAAGGAAAGAGAGACTTATCGACACGGTTATCCTATGAGAAGAAGGAGACATGTAGAACTTTTTAGAATCAGAAAAAATTTGGACAAGCTCCCACAGGCTTCGACAAAATGAGCTATCAATTTATGCCGAATAATTTTTTTGCATTTTCTGTGGTTGCCTGTGCAACTTCTTCTGTTGAAAGTCCTTTTATTTCTGCAATCTGCTCTGCCACCAATTTCACATAGCTGGGTTCATTCCGTTTTCCTCTGTGCGGATGAGGGGTCAGATATGGGCAGTCTGTTTCAATCAATAGCTTTTCAAGTGGAATAACATCGGCTACTTCCTTTGGTTTTTTTGCGTTTTTGAAGGTCACCGGACCGCCAAGGGAAATGTAAAAATTCATATCCACACACTCTTGGGCAATTTCCGGGCTGCCGCTGAAGCAATGCATGATTCCGCCCACTTCTCCCGCGCCTTCTGCCTTGAGGATTTCAACTATATCGGCTGTAGCATCACGGTTATGGATGACGATGGGAAGCTTGACCTTTTTCGCCAGACGGATCTGCTTACGGAAGACCTCCTGCTGGATATCCTTTGGGGACTTGTCCCAATAATAATCCAGCCCCATTTCTCCAAGTGCCACCACTTTTGGATGGCTGGAAAGCTCTTCAATCCACAGCAAATCTTCCTCTGTCATATCGATGGCATCAACCGGGTGCCATCCCACACTGGCGTAGATGAAATCGTATTTCTCGGTAAGCGCCATCGCTTTTTCGATGGTTGGACGGTCAAACCCGACGACCACAATGTTGGAAATTCCTTCACTAAGGGCACGGTCGATCACTTCTTGTAAATCTTCGTTATATTGTTCGGCATTAAGGTGTGCGTGTGTGTCGAAAAACATCAAAAAACTCCTTTTCCTTCATATTATTTTTCTATTACTATTATGTCAGTGATGTAACAAAACAACCTTACTGTCAAAATGGTTCCAATTATATAAACCCGTCAGAAATTACTTTCTAAGAATAATTTTTTCCAAAAATAAAAAACATAGAAATGCCCACGGTATACGCTTAACACTTCTATGTTTTTATGTTTAACAGGAAAAAGAAATAATATTATTTTACCCTTGCACCTAGTGGAAGAGATTCAGCAATTGTGGCAAGTGAAAGTTCGCCGTCTTTTCCTCCTGCTAAAATCATTCCTTCTGAAAGCTCGCCGCGAAGTTTAACAGGCTTTAAATTGGTTACACAGATTACTTTTCTGCCGACCAGTTCTTCCGGCTTATAGAATTTGGCAATCCCGGAAACGACCTGGCGCTTTTCATAGCCAAGATCCAGCTGTAATTTCAGGAGCTTATCAGCTTTTTTCACCGGTTCTGCCCCAATGACCTGGGCCACTCTTAAATCGACCTTCATAAAGTCATCGATTGAGATTTCCTCGCTATCCGGCTTTTCCTCTGCTTTTGCTTCAGGCTTCGATTCTTCTTTAAGGGCAGCAGATCCCTGCATTTTTGTTTTAATGAACTCCACTTCTTCAGTAATATCCAGGCGAGGGAAAATCGGTTCTCCCTTTAATACCTTTGTGCCTTCAGGAATCAGGCCGAATGTCTCAAGGCTTTCCCAGGATGTTAATGCTTCTTCATTTACATTAAGCTGTGTGAAGATTTCCTTCGGCGTACGTGTCAGGAATGGCTGCAGAAGCACCGCGATTCTGCGCAGGGATTCCGCCAGATGAACCATTACACTTGCAAGCTCTTCTCTCTTCTCTTCTTCTTTGGCCAAAGTCCAAGGCTGTGTTTCATCTATATATTTATTCGTTCTGCTGACAAGCTGCCACACGGCAGTTAAGGCAACAGAGAACTCCATTTTTTCCATTGCTTCCTCATATTTGTAAACCGTCTCACGATTCATTTGCAGCAGCTGCTGGTCGAACTCACCTTCTGAACCTGTATATGTCGGAATAACACCGTCAAAGTATTTATTCACCATCGCGATCGTACGGTTTAATAGGTTGCCTAAATCGTTGGCAAGATCAAAGTTGATTCTTTCCACAAAACCTTCCGGTGTAAATACTCCGTCTGCGCCGAATGGCACTTCGCGAAGCAGGTAATAGCGCAGTGCATCCAGGCCATAACGGTCAATAAGGGTCACAGGGTCCACTACATTCCCTTTTGATTTGGACATTTTGCCGTCCTTCATCAAAAGCCAGCCATGGGCAAATACCTTTTTCGGCAGAGGCACATCCAAAGCCATCAGCATGATTGGCCAGTAAATCGTATGGAAGCGCACAATTTCTTTTCCAACCAGATGAACATCTGCAGGCCAGTAGTTCAGATACTTGGAATCATCATCGGTTCCATAGCCAAGTGCGGTAATGTAATTTGATAGTGCATCAATCCATACATACACCACATGCTTTGGATTATTTGGCACTTTTACTCCCCAGTCAAAAGTTGTTCTGGATACCGCCAAATCCTCAAGGCCCGGTTTAATGAAGTTATTGATCATTTCATTTTTACGTGATTCAGGCTGTATGAAAGATGGATTTTCTTCATAATACTGCAGAAGTCTGTCAGCGTATTTGCTGACCTTAAAGAAATAAGATTCTTCCTTCACTTTATGAACGGGACGTCCGCAGTCAGGGCAGTTGCCGTCTGCAAGCTGGCGTTCTGTATAATAAGACTCGCATGGCGTACAGTACCAGCCTTCATATTCACCAAGATAAATATCGCCCTGTTCTACAAGCTGGGCGAAGATTTTTTCGACGATCTGCTTATGTCTGTCCTGTGTCGTGCGGATAAAGTCATCATAGGAAATATCAAGCTTTTTCCAGAGATCCTGGATGCCGGCAACAATTTCATCAACGTACTGCTGAGGTGTTACCCCTTTTTCTTCTGCCTTCTCCTGGATCTTCTGTCCATGTTCATCTGTTCCTGTAAGGTACATAACGTCATAGCCGCGCATGCGCTTGTAGCGCGCCATCGCATCACCGGCCACCGTTGTATAGGCATGCCCTATATGTAAATTTCCGCTAGGATAATAAATTGGAGTGGTTAAATAAAACGTCTTTAATTTGTCCTCCACAAGATTCCCTCCCTCATTTAATGAAAACATTGGTGCATATTTATATGCAGCTATGCCTTTGGCTGACTCATATCAAAGATACTAAAAAATCTCGCCCAACTAGGACGAGAGTATTAATCAGAAAATCGTGCCGTTATTGGGCCTGCTATATCGATATTTTACAAGAGGTTATATTCGTCAGCATAACCTCTTATACCATCAAAATATACCTAAAAACTTGAAATTGTGCAACCAATAGGCAGAAAGGAATGGCAGGATTTTTCTCTAATAAAATTTTTTTATTTTTCTATCCCTAAAAAAGGAAACTGCCTTTCGAATATTATTATAGTAATAGCATGCGTTTTTGTAGAATTTTGTCGAAATGTCGAAAAGAGTCATATGCTTAATTTATGGAAGCTTCTTTCCATATTCTCATTTAAAATGGCTTTTATTTCGAAAATCGCAGTTATATCAACACTTCAGACAGTATCCTAAAATTTTCTATTCCATTCCAAAATAAAGTAATTGACGTATATGGGAATGGCTGGTATTATGAATGTAGCAAAGATTTTGTCGAATAATGACGAAACGATATAGATAGAGAAAAATATTATTGGAGATTTGAGAGGAGACTTTTATTATGAAATCTACAGGTATTGTTCGTAAAGTTGATGAGCTTGGCCGCGTAGTAATCCCTATTGAACTAAGACGCACACTTGGAATCGCTGAAAAGGATGCTTTGGAAATCTACGTAGATGACGAAAGAATCATCCTTAAAAAGTACAAGCCAAACATGACTTGCCACGTTACCGGGGAAGTATCTGATGATAATATCTCACTGGCTAACGGCAAACTAATCTTAAGCCGTGACGGTGCAGAGCAGCTGTTAAAAGAAATTCAAAACACTTTTGAAACTGTAAAATAATAATGTACAAAAGCTTCTCACTTGTGTGAGAAGCTTTTTTTATTCTTCAATATGATAAGCATGGTAAACATCCCGCTTATTTAATCCTCGATCTTTTGCGGTTTGCTTGATGGCTTCCTTGCTCGAGAGACCTGTTTCTTCTATATGATGTCTGACATGATCCTCAATCGAAAGATTCTCCCACCAGGCAGTTTCTTCTTCATCCTGCACTGTCTCGGAAGTCCCTTCAATAATAATCACAAATTCTCCTCTCACTTCGCCGCCGCTTGAAGCCCATTCCATCACTTCTTCTACAGTTCCCCGGATAAATTCTTCATATCTCTTAGTCAATTCACGGCATAACGCAATATTTCTGTTGCCCATGATCACAGACATCAGTGAGAGGGTTTCCTTCAGGCGGTGGGGAGCTTCATATAAGATGATGGTTGCCGATAGCCTGGAGAGATCCTCGAGCTCCTGTTTCTTGAGTTTCTTCTGCCTGTTCAGAAACCCATAGAAATAAAAAGGCTGGGTGTTGATGCCGGAAGCAATCAGGCCAGTTAAAGCAGCATTCGCACCGGGTAGGGGCACCACTGTCAGCTTTTCTTCAGCAGCTGCTGTTACAAGGTCATAGCCCGGGTCTGAAATCGCAGGCATCCCTGCATCACTGACAAGGGCAATTTTGGCGCCATTGGCCACTTTTTCAAGCAGCTTCTGTCCGCTGATTTCCTTATTATGTTCATGATAGCTGATGATGGGTGTGGCTATCTCAAAATGATTGCATAGCTTCTTTGTATTGCGCGTATCCTCCGCTGCTATAAAGTCCGCTTCCTTCAGGATTCTAACCGCCCTGAAGCTCATGTCTTCCAGATTGCCGATCGGAGTCGGAACTAAATACAGAATTCCTTTTGTTTCTTCATGTTCAAAGCTTTTTTGCTGCCACATATGTACCACCCGTCTCTTTCGTGAAAAGCGCAGAGCGCCCGCTTATCGGCTTAAGACCTAGAGCCGATGGCGCTCGGAGCTAGACTGTTTTCAAATTAATAAATTGAAATATTGTGTTGTTTTAAAAACTCGTCCTTCTTCTTTCGGGACCATTGCTTGAATTCATATTCCGCTCTCATCGCTTCGCCTTTTTCCGAAAAAGAACGGGTGAAGACCAGCTCAACCGGTCCTCGTCCTCTGGTATACTTGGCCCCTTTTCCTTCATTATGGGCCTTCACCCGTTTTTCAAGATCATTGGTGTAGCCTGCATATAAGCTGCCATCACGGCAATGGAGAACGTAAAAAAAATGGCTATTCTCCATATAAAATCTCTCTCATTTCGGGTGTGTATTCATTTTCTTCATTATATACAAATAAAGGAGGCAGGATTTTCAGGTCTGGATTTCCGTTCTTAACTGCCTCAATCAGCAAGGTGTTTGCTTCTTTTCCGGCCTTCGGATAGACAAATTGCACCCTTTTCGGCTCCAGCTTATATTTGCGCATGAGCGTGACAATGTCCAGGAACCTGCCCGGCCTGTGCACAAATGCCACCTTGCCTCCCTGTCTCGCAAGTCCGCTTGACGCTTTAACCGCATCCTCAAGTGTACAGAGAATTTCATGACGGGCAATCGCCAAATGCTCATTCTCATTGATTTCATCCTTAGAAGGAGTCGGAAAATAAGGCGGGTTGCAGGTGACAACATCAAATTTTCCATAACCTAATTCTCGATGGATCTCTTTAATATCCCCGCGAATCATCTTAATCCGGTCTTGAAGCTTATTGTATTCAATGCTTCTGACCGCCATATCATACAGACGCTCCTGAATTTCGACGCCTGTAATGGCCCCCTTTGTTCTTGTGCTTAAAAAAAGCGGTATCACGCCATTTCCACTGCACAAATCAATGAGATTGCCTTTTTGAATCGGCACATACACAAATCGGGCCAGCAAGACAGCATCCAATGAAAAAGAAAAAACGGCCGGGCTTTGGATGATCCTCATATCTTCAGCCAGCAAATAGTCCAGCCTCTCCCCTTCTTTTAAAAAATCCATTCTTGATCCTCCATGCTTCTCTGATTCTTTGCTTTTATGGAAAAATAGCCTTCCTATCATAGGAAGGCTAAAAGTTTACTTCTTATTCAGGAAAGACAGGCAAAACAGACAGTCTCCCTCTTTACGGGGGCTGCCGAAATGGAGATTGCAAATGTGAAAGCCTTCCTGATAGAGGCGGGCCAGGTTATCATAGCCTTCGCCAATATCAATCACCTTATCATCATCTGCAGCATCGGCCAACTGCTCTGATTTTCCTTTTTTCGCCGATGTGCTTTCTTTTTCCGCAGATATGTCTAAATGACGTCTTAAATGCTCATTTTCCAGCTTCAAAGAGTTATTCTCTTCAAGTATTTCTGCCAAATGCTGCTTTAACTCACCAAGCTGCTGATATAACTCTCCAATTTGGGTTTCCATATTACTCACTGAGTCAAAGATTTCTTTTTTATCCACGACTTCCACCTCTTAATCTGTGGACTGAACTGATACAGCACCTTGTTTTAAAATTTCATCCAGTGTATATTCGAGGACGCGCTCGGCTTCTTTCACATCAACCTGCAGCACACGCTCCAATATATTCAAGCCTACCACTTTTCCGGCTCCATCCGGGGTCTGAATCCATTCCCCAAGGTCCGGAAGCATTTCTTTTGCTGCTTCATACTCATCATTTTCATATTTCAGGCAGCACATTAAACGGCCGCATAAACCCGATATTTTCGTTGGGTTCAGCGATAGATTCTGGTCCTTTGCCATCTTAATGGATACAGGATCAAAGTCACCCAGGAAAGTGGAACAGCACAGCATTCTTCCGCATGGGCCGATTCCTCCCAGCATTTTTGCTTCATCCCTCACACCAATCTGGCGAAGTTCAATCCTTGTCCGGAAGATGGCTGCGAGATCTTTGACAAGCTCGCGGAAGTCAACCCGGCCATCAGCCGTAAAGTAGAAGATGACCTTATTTCGGTCAAATGTATATTCAACATCCACCAGCTTCATATCAAGCTGATGTGTTTGTACCTTTTCACAGCATACCTCGTATGCTTCCTTGGCAGCCTGCTTGTTCTCCTCAACAATCATGCGATCCTTTTGATCTGCAATACGAAGAACCTTTTTTAATGGAAGGACAACATCATGCTCATCGACCTGCTTCGGTGCAATTACCACTTTTCCGTATTCTACACCTCGGACAGTTTCGACAATGACAAAGTCATCCTTTTGTATTGAGAGATCTCCGGGATCAAAATAATAAATCTTGCCCGCTTTTTTAAAGCGCACTCCTACTACATCATACAAAGGAAGATCCCTCCTGCAATTTTAGCACAAGCTGTTCCATCAACAGCTGCGGATTCATATTTGCCTGCAATTTTCTTTTGGCTTCCAAAACAGCCGTCATCTGTTCCGTCAGGCGTTTGGTGGAAGATTGCAGTGCAAACTGCTCTAAACGTTTTCGTTCGTTCAGATGGACAACCTGGTCTTGTTTCCCAAGCTGAATATATAGTAAATCTTTAAAAATAAGAAGTAATAGATCCAAGCCGCGATCAATCTGCTCTTTTTCTCTAAAGTGCAAGAACCAATCCTCCTGAAGGGCAACCATTGCCTCAAGCGGATTCTTCTTTACCACTTCATATAATTTTAACACTATTTTTTGTGCTTGTACAAACCAATCATCAGAACTATATTGTAAAGCTTCATCCAAATTATTGGTAATTTGTGCAAGTAATGGTGCCTGGACAGGATCCACTCCATTATTTTTTAATTGCTGAATCATTTCAGCAGGAGATAATGGTTTAAAAGAAATGGACTGGCAGCGGGATAGGATAGTAGGAAGCATCTGCTGCGACTGCTCGGTAATCAGCACAGCGGTCGTCTCTGAATGGGGTTCCTCCAGAAATTTAAGCAGACTGTTGGCCGCGTTCACTGTCATTTTGTCAGCATGAACAATCACATAAAGTTTCCGCCTGGATTCTACCCCGGTCTTTGAAAACTCTTCCTGCAGGCTTTGAATCTGATTTTTTTTGATAGAATGCCCGTCCGGCTCCAGAATATGAACATCCGGATGATTTCCGCTGTTTATCCTTTTGCAGTTTGAACATGTTTCACATGGAACATACCCTTCAATCGGCTCATGGCAGAATCGGCTTTTCGCCAAAAGCATGCTAGCTTCCCGCTTTCCTGTTCCTTTCATCCCTTCAAACAAGTAGGCGTGGGCCAGCCGATCCTTCACTATGCTATTTTTAAACATTTTTAATACAACTGGCTGTACGGCCTCCAGCTGTTCCCACGTTTTTCCCACAAGTATCACTCACTTACATATATAAATTTATTAGGAGTCCCTTAATTTCTCCGACTTTCCCTAATATATCAATAGAAGATTCTTCTTTTTTCATTAATTCATCTGTCAGCTCTGAAAGCTTTTCATCTACCGTTTCCACGACTTTCAGAGACCGGCCCTGTCCATGCTGGTTCCAGCTGTGCGATTGCCTCAGCTCCATTCCAAAATCAACCGCTTCCTTCACAAATCGTTTCACAAGCGTTTTAAATTTGGCCAGATCCTTAAAGGTTCTGGAGCGGGCAAGCCGTTCCCCTGCGGCATCTATATCCTTTAACAGACCCTGAAGCTGGGAAGCCTGCATTTTCCGGTCCTGCTTCTGCACGATTTCAGAAAATTTAACGCCGTTCCCGGCCGCCTGCTTCTGCTCATTGCGGACATTTTCCATCTTGAGCCGAAGTTCCTGATTAATTTTCATACCTGATCCTCCGCAAAGGGCTCTAGGCTCCCTTTGTATTTATTAAAAATGATGGAATTGCTCGACTGGCAGAACAAACACTGTCGCACCGCCAACCTCAACCTCAACAGGGTATGGCACATAAGAATCAGCGTTTCCGCCCATCGGCGATACCGGTGCAACCAGCTGGTCTCTTGCTCTGCAATTTTCCTTAATAATCTGCAGGGCTCTCTCCACACGGATATCCTCTGTCCCGATCATGAACGTTGTATTGCCTGATTTCAAGAATCCGCCCGTGCTGGCCAATTTTGTCGCACGAAAGTTATTGTCAACCAGCGCATTCATTAGCTTATTGCTGTCCTGATCCTGAATGACTGCCAGAATTAATTTCATAAGCCCATCCCCTTTACAAGTTTTCATCCGTTTTGTCTTACTTTTATTATATCAATTATTTTATCTTCAAGCAGAAATTAAGGGAATACAGAAAAAATAATTTTAAAGCTTGTAAAAAAAAAACCTTAAAGATATCCCATCTTTAAGGCGAGTTTTTATATTCGTTCTTTCAGCTTGCTCTCCGCTTGCTGATACACTTCCTCCAATGGCTTTGAAGCATCAATCTTAAAGATGCGCTCCGGGTAAAGCTCCATTAGCTTCAGATAGCCCTCCCGCACTTTATGATGAAAATCGAGCTTTTCCAGGTCCAGGCGGTTCACTTCCCGTCCTTTATGCTGATTGATTCTTTCCAGCCCGGCCTCAGGTTCAATATCAAAATACAGTGTCAGTTCAGGCATCATGCCTTCAATGGCAAAGCTGTTGATCGAGTAGACCTCCTCAATGCCAAGTCCTCTTGCATAACCCTGATAGGCAAGAGAGCTATCAATAAACCGGTCACATAAAATGATATATCCCTCATCCAGTGCCGGCTTTACTTTCTCAGCCAGGTGCTGCCTTCTGGCTGCCGCATACAGCAGAGCCTCTGTTCTCGGGTCCATCTTTGTATTCTTTTTATCAAGTATGACACTTCGAATTTGCTCAGCAATCTCGATTCCGCCAGGCTCTCTTGTCTGAAGTACCTGATAGCCTTCCTCTGCCAGATTGCTTGCCAGCATATCAATAATCGTTGTCTTTCCGGCACCCTCAGGTCCTTCGACCGTAATAAACTTACCTTTTTTCATTTTACTTCCTCCAGCTGCTGTTATAGATCATCATAAATGTTAATGCTGCCTGCTTTTATATTGTCTCCATTTTGAAACCGCGCTCCGGCCTGAATTTGTAATGTGATGTTTGCTATATCTTCGCTCTCAATGATTTCACCCGGGTATAAGAGCGGAATGCCTGGCGGATAAGGAGTTACCTGCTGAGCGCATATTTTGCCGGCCGCCTCTTCCAGTGCCACCGTTTTAATGATGTGCTGACTCTGTTCCTTTTGCTCAAGGGCAAGGCCGGAAACAGGCTTTTTAATGAAAGTGATTCTTTCCTGGCGGTTTGCCGGTCCGTATGATGTCAATTCCTCTTTCAAACATTCAATCACCCGGTCAAATGGATAATCCATATCGTTCTTCAAAAGAGGCGAAACAAAAAGGACATTATTGGGATCCGCCATTTCCGTAAAGATCCCGTGCTTCTCCAGAAGAGTCTGCAGGTCAAATCCGCTGAGTGAGGTTTCCGACTGAATGGTTACCTTTAAAGGGTCGCCTTTGTGATATTGAAATGGCAGTACCTTAATGCCTTTAACACTGTTTAGATCCTTCCTGAAACGCCCGATTTTTTTTAGCAGTGCTTCCTCATCCTTTTTCGAAAATGAAGCTAAATAAGCCCTTGCCAAATCAAGAGAAGCCATAATCGGATAGGAAGGGCTGCTTGATTGGAGTATCCCCAGATAGTTGGACACTTTCTCTTCCTTTATAAAACGGCTGTTAAAATGCAAATAAGCACCCATTGTCATAGCAGGCAACGTTTTATGTGCCGATTGTACAGTGAGATCTGCCTGCAGCTGAACGGCCGATGCGGGAAAATGGCTCCCGCCTATTAAATGCGCTCCATGCGCCTCATCCACCAGCACCGGAATACCATGATTGTGGGCGTACTTAATAATATTTTCAAGATCGTATACCATTCCATAATAATTCGGATAGGTTAAGATGACTGCTTTTGCCTCCGGATATTGCCTGATCGCCTCTTTAAGCGTTTCTAAAGCCACTCCCCCGGCGACGCCCCACTCATCATTAAACTCAGGCGCTAAAAAGACAGGCTTCGCCTTAGCCAAAGCAATGCCATTAAGGATGGACTTATGGCAGTTCCTCTGGACCAGTACAGTCTCATTTTCCTCTGCTGCTGACAGGACCATGGCAAGATTCCCTGCAGTCGATCCGTTCACAAGGAAAAAGCTTTTTGAAACTCCATACAGGCTGGCAAGCAACTCTTGCGCCTCCAGGATGACTCCTTCAGGAGAATGCAAATCATCCAGTCCGCTGAGCTCCGTAGCATCGAGCTCTAAAATATGTTTAAAATAATCTGCTCCCTCACCGCCTGCAAGAAACCCGTTCTTATGGCCCGGCACATGAAAGGATAACGGCTGGTGTGAAGCATGTATTTGTAATTGATTCCATAATGGAGTGTTTTCCTGATTCATATGTTCATCACTTTCCTATGATTCTTCTTCTATTTTAACAAAACAAGTATGTAACTGCTACATATGGCCGATATCTGCGCCAGTCCCTGAAGCATCTGGCAAAATAATAAAAGAAATCCTTTATAGACATACACCCAAATTAGATTTCCATCATACAATATTAATCAAGTAACCTCAGAAAAAACCGTCAATGAATATTCGAAAAATTGTATACAATACAATTGATCTGGGCAGAATAAGTGTATGGAGGTGGAGTGATTGGGTTCGCTATTAGCAAAGAAACAGGCAGGGGAAGAATGTGTCATATGCGAGCAGGCAAAAACCAGGGGAATACATCTATACACTTCTTTTATCTGCACAGATTGTGAAAATGATTTACTCACCACGGATACAAATCATCCAAAATATAATTATTACTTAAAGAAACTGCGGAAAATAACAATGCCGGAGATATTTTCTTGAAATGTAAGCCCTTTGATAGGGGCTTTTTATTTTTTTGCGGCTGCGGGGGCAGCTGGTGTTTGGGTTTCTGCATGCTGGGAATGTGGGCACGATGATTCAGATACCTATCATTCCACACAAAAAAGAGCACCCAACAGGTGCTCTTTCATTTGCCCGGCAGCGTCCTACTCTCACAGGGGGACAGCCCCCAACTACCATCGGCGCTGAGAAGCTTAACTTCCGTGTTCGGTATGGGAACGGGTGTGACCTTCTCGCTATCGCCACCGGACTATTTGGTTTGAAGAAACTTCGTTCCCTCAAAACTAGATAATGTATGAAGAAGCAGTTGCCGAGTATTCACCAATGACTTGTCTAGCTTCGGCTCCTAACTTCTTGGCCGTTTCGATCCGTCCCTCCAAATCCCAAAACCAGGATTTGAATGGCCGGCTCTCCAACGTCTCTCGAAGTTGAACAGTCGCCTCCGCTTTTCGTTTTGGTTAAGTCCTCGATCGATTAGTATCAGTCAGCTCCACATGTCGCCACGCTTCCACCTCTGACCTATCAACCTGATCATCTTTCAGGGATCTTACTAGCTTGACGCTATGGGAAATCTCATCTCGAGGGGGGCTTCATGCTTAGATGCTTTCAGCACTTATCCCTTCCGCACATAGCTACCCAGCGATGCCTTTGGCAAGACAACTGGTACACCAGCGGTGCGTCCATCCCGGTCCTCTCGTACTAAGGACAGCTCCTCTCAAATTTCCTGCGCCCACGACGGATAGGGACCGAACTGTCTCACGACGTTCTGAACCCAGCTCGCGTACCGCTTTAATGGGCGAACAGCCCAACCCTTGGGACCGACTACAGCCCCAGGATGCGATGAGCCGACATCGAGGTGCCAAACCTCCCCGTCGATGTGGACTCTTGGGGGAGATAAGCCTGTTATCCCCGGGGTAGCTTTTATCCGTTGAGCGATGGCCCTTCCATGCGGAACCACCGGATCACTAAGCCCGACTTTCGTCCCTGCTCGACTTGTAGGTCTCGCAGTCAAGCTCCCTTGTGCCTTTACACTCTGCGAATGATTTCCAACCATTCTGAGGGAACCTTTGGGCGCCTCCGTTACTTTTTAGGAGGCGACCGCCCCAGTCAAACTGCCCACCTGACACTGTCTCCCGCCCCGATCAGGGGCGCGGGTTAGAATTTCAATACAGCCAGGGTAGTATCCCACCGACGCCTCCACCGAAGCTGGCGCTCCGGCTTCTCAGGCTCCTACCTATCCTGTACAAGCTGTACCAAAATTCAATATCAGGCTACAGTAAAGCTCCACGGGGTCTTTCCGTCCTGTCGCGGGTAACCTGCATCTTCACAGGTACTATAATTTCACCGAGTCTCTCGTTGAGACAGTGCCCAGATCGTTACGCCTTTCGTGCGGGTCGGAACTTACCCGACAAGGAATTTCGCTACCTTAGGACCGTTATAGTTACGGCCGCCGTTTACTGGGGCTTCGATTCAAAGCTTCGCTTGCGCTAACCTCTCCTCTTAACCTTCCAGCACCGGGCAGGCGTCAGCCCCTATACTTCGCCTTGCGGCTTCGCAGAGACCTGTGTTTTTGCTAAACAGTCGCCTGGGCCTATTCACTGCGGCTCATCAGGGCTATTCACCCTAATGAGCACCCCTTCTCCCGAAGTTACGGGGTCATTTTGCCGAGTTCCTTAACGAGAGTTCTCTCGCTCACCTTAGGATTCTCTCCTCGCCTACCTGTGTCGGTTTGCGGTACGGGCACCTTTTCCCTCGCTAGAGGCTTTTCTTGGCAGTGTGGAATCAGGAACTTCGGTACTAAATTTCCCTCGCCGTCACAGCTCAGCCTGTGTGGTAACGGGATTTGCCTCGTTACCGGCCTAACTGCTTGGACGCGCTAATCCAGCAGCGCGCTTACCCTATCCTCCTGCGTCCCCCCATTGCTCAAACGGTAAAGAGGTGGTACAGGAATATCAACCTGTTGTCCATCGCCTACGCTTTTCAGCCTCGGCTTAGGTCCCGACTAACCCTGAGCGGACGAGCCTTCCTCAGGAAACCTTAGGCATTCGGTGGATGGGATTCTCACCCATCTTTCGCTACTCATACCGGCATTCTCACTTCTAAGCGCTCCACCAGTCCTTGCGGTCTGGCTTCAACGCCCTTAGAACGCTCTCCTACCACTGACATCGAAAGATGTCAATCCACAGCTTCGGTGATACGTTTAGCCCCGGTACATTTTCGGCGCGGAGTCACTCGACCAGTGAGCTATTACGCACTCTTTAAATGGTGGCTGCTTCTAAGCCAACATCCTGGTTGTCTAAGCAACTCCACATCCTTTTCCACTTAACGTATACTTTGGGACCTTAGCTGGTGGTCTGGGCTGTTTCCCTCTTGACTACGGATCTTATCACTCGCAGTCTGACTCCCATGGATAAGTCTTTGGCATTCGGAGTTTGTCTGAATTCGGTAACCCGATGGGGGCCCCTAGTCCAAACAGTGCTCTACCTCCAAGACTCTTACTACATGAGGCTAGCCCTAAAGCTATTTCGGAGAGAACCAGCTATCTCCAGGTTCGATTGGAATTTCTCCGCTACCCACACCTCATCCCCGCACTTTTCAACGTGCGTGGGTTCGGGCCTCCATCCAGTGTTACCTGGACTTCACCCTGGACATGGGTAGATCACCTGGTTTCGGGTCTACGACCACATACTCATTCGCCCTATTCAGACTCGCTTTCGCTGCGGCTCCGTCTTATCAACTTAACCTCGCATGTAATCGTAACTCGCCGGTTCATTCTACAAAAGGCACGCTATCACCCATTAACGGGCTCTAACTACTTGTAGGCACACGGTTTCAGGATCTCTTTCACTCCCCTTCCGGGGTGCTTTTCACCTTTCCCTCACGGTACTGGTTCACTATCGGTCACTAGGGAGTATTTAGCCTTGGGAGATGGTCCTCCCTGCTTCCGACGGGATTTCTCGTGTCCCGCCGTACTCAGGATCCACTCTGGAGGGAACGAAGTTTCAACTACAGGGCTTTTACCTTCTCTGGCCGGCCTTTCCAGACCTGTTCATTTACCTCGTTCCTTTGTAACTCCGTGTAGAGTGTCCTACAACCCCAGGAGGCAAGCCTCCTGGTTTGGGCTAATCCCGTTTCGCTCGCCGCTACTCAGGGAATCGCGTTTGCTTTCTCTTCCTCCGGGTACTTAGATGTTTCAGTTCCCCGGGTCTGCCTTCCATATCCTATGTATTCAGATAAGGATCCCATCCCATTACGGATAGGGGGTTTCCCCATTCGGAAATCTCCGGATCAAAGCTTACTTACAGCTCCCCGAAGCATATCGGTGTTAGTACCGTCCTTCATCGGCTCCTAGTGCCAAGGCATTCACCGTGCGCCCTTTCTAACTTAACCGTATTTGACAGGTTCATCGAAGATGAACAAGATCAAAGGTTTTTAACTCTATTTAACATAGAGAATTTACTAAGATGGCGATTACTCGGTTATTGCTTCTTCAATAACATTATCTAGTTTTCAAGGAACAAAAAATAACGAATGGCATCGTTATGGTTGGTGGAGCCTAGCGGGATCGAACCGCTGACCTCCTGCGTGCAAAGCAGGCGCTCTCCCAGCTGAGCTAAGGCCCCATTATATGAGATGGTGGGCCTAAATGGACTCGAACCATCGACCTCACGCTTATCAGGCGTGCGCTCTAACCAGCTGAGCTATAGGCCCACATAACAGGATTCGAAAAATGATAAGCTGCATATCTCTGTGTCAGTTCTCTCACTGCGCTCCTCACGTACCTCCGTACGCTCCGGTGCTCGTTCGGTCGCTTCCTTGATCTATTTGCTTCTCATTTCTCTCATTTTTTTAGTATGAAAGTTTGAGGATTCATCCCTCAAAACTGAACGAACAAAGAGCGTCACGTCTCTTGTAAATATTCCTTAGAAAGGAGGTGATCCAGCCGCACCTTCCGATACGGCTACCTTGTTACGACTTCACCCCAATCATCTGTCCCACCTTAGGCGGCTGGCTCCAAAAGGTTACCCCACCGACTTCGGGTGTTACAAACTCTCGTGGTGTGACGGGCGGTGTGTACAAGGCCCGGGAACGTATTCACCGCGGCATGCTGATCCGCGATTACTAGCGATTCCGGCTTCATGCAGGCGAGTTGCAGCCTGCAATCCGAACTGAGAATGGTTTTATGGGATTCGCTTAACCTCGCGGTTTCGCAGCCCTTTGTACCATCCATTGTAGCACGTGTGTAGCCCAGGTCATAAGGGGCATGATGATTTGACGTCATCCCCACCTTCCTCCGGTTTGTCACCGGCAGTCACCTTAGAGTGCCCAACTGAATGCTGGCAACTAAGATCAAGGGTTGCGCTCGTTGCGGGACTTAACCCAACATCTCACGACACGAGCTGACGACAACCATGCACCACCTGTCATCCTGTCCCCCGAAGGGGAACGCCCTATCTCTAGGGTTGTCAGGAGATGTCAAGACCTGGTAAGGTTCTTCGCGTTGCTTCGAATTAAACCACATGCTCCACCGCTTGTGCGGGCCCCCGTCAATTCCTTTGAGTTTCAGCCTTGCGGCCGTACTCCCCAGGCGGAGTGCTTAATGCGTTTGCTGCAGCACTAAAGGGCGGAAACCCTCTAACACTTAGCACTCATCGTTTACGGCGTGGACTACCAGGGTATCTAATCCTGTTTGCTCCCCACGCTTTCGCGCCTCAGCGTCAGTTACAGACCAAAGAGTCGCCTTCGCCACTGGTGTTCCTCCACATCTCTACGCATTTCACCGCTACACGTGGAATTCCACTCTTCTCTTCTGCACTCAAGTTCCCCAGTTTCCAATGACCCTCCCCGGTTGAGCCGGGGGCTTTCACATCAGACTTAAAGAACCGCCTGCGCGCGCTTTACGCCCAATAATTCCGGACAACGCTTGCCACCTACGTATTACCGCGGCTGCTGGCACGTAGTTAGCCGTGGCTTTCTGGTCAGGTACCGTCAAGGTACCGGCAGTTACTCCGGTACTTGTTCTTCCCTGACAACAGAGTTTTACGATCCGAAAACCTTCATCACTCACGCGGCGTTGCTCCGTCAGACTTTCGTCCATTGCGGAAGATTCCCTACTGCTGCCTCCCGTAGGAGTCTGGGCCGTGTCTCAGTCCCAGTGTGGCCGATCACCCTCTCAGGTCGGCTACGCATCGTGGCCTTGGTGAGCCGTTACCTCACCAACTAGCTAATGCGCCGCGGGCCCATCTGTAAGTGATAGCGAGATGCCATCTTTCAGCTTTTCCTCATGTGAGGAAAAGAGTTATCCGGTATTAGCCCCGGTTTCCCGGAGTTATCCCAGTCTTACAGGCAGGTTGCCCACGTGTTACTCACCCGTCCGCCGCTGACTTCAGGGAGCAAGCTCCCATCTGTCCGCTCGACTTGCATGTATTAGGCACGCCGCCAGCGTTCGTCCTGAGCCAGGATCAAACTCTCCATATAAGAGTTGATTAAGCTCGTTTTGTCTTTTCAAAAAAGACTAATGATTAAACGTTGACGTTTTGTTCGTTCAGTTTTCAAAGATCAATCCGCCGCAGAAGCGACTTTATTAATATATCATTCTCACGATTCAATGTCAACATCTTTTTTATAAGTTGTTTTTTTCATCTCGTCGTGGTGACGACCTTTAATATATTATCACCGTCGAAAAGAACTGTCAACAGAAATACTAAAAAAGATTCAAAAATAAAAACAGCCGCATAAGAACGGCTGTAAAATTAAATAATCCATGTCTGTATAGCAACAAGAGCAAACAATCCGGGAATGCCCAGAAATCCGGAAATGGCTGAAGTGGCAAGGTTTATAGGAACATGAATGCCAATCTGATTGCCAAATGCATTTAAGAAAAATAATAAGAGTGCTCCTATGATCAGTTTAATGGCTCCCTGCCCTATGAATCTTACTGGTTTTACCGGGGCTCCTATAAATAGAAGCAATAAAATTAATCCTCCCAGAATGGAGATCACTACGATAGGATCCAAACGAAAAATCCTCCTCTCAGGAAACTTGTACTACTAATTTATGATTAGTGTGTACAAAAAAGACCTTAGAGGAGGACAAGTATTTTGTTTATGGACGATTTTCTTTCCGCTAAATAGATAACTTACATTCTGACTTTGACATTTCTCTTTTTAGCTTCCCTGAATAGAAAAAAGTATTTCGCTTCGGCCAGCTTGGCCTGACTGATTGCCTCCGGGGAGGGATCAAAGCTTTTTTCCACCAGCGATTTCTGGTTGTTCCAATCTGTTTTCAATCTGTTCAGCTGCTCCAGAAGCTTCTCATCAAACTCGTTTCGAAGCCATTTTTTTCTGCGAAAAAACATATATTCCGCCTCCGTGCTTAAACTTCTCTTCTTCCCTCTAACGCTTTTGAGAGCGTTACTTCATCCGCATACTCAAGGTCTCCGCCTACCGGCAGGCCATGTGCGATGCGGGTAGCTTTTATGCCGGACGGCTTGATCAGGCGGGAGATGTACATGGCTGTTGCTTCCCCTTCAATATTCGGATTGGTGGCAAGAATAATCTCCTGGACCGTCTCATCCTGAAGCCTTTTCAGTAAATCAGGAATATTGATATCTTCAGGGCCAATCCCATCCATCGGAGAAATCGCTCCATGGAGGACATGATACAGCCCGTTGTATTCCTTCATCTTTTCCATGGCAATCACGTCTTTCGGATCCTGGACCACACAGATGACCGACCGGTCGCGTCTCTGGTCCTCACAAATATAACAAGGATCCTGGTCCGTGATATGGCCGCAGACAGAGCAGTAAGACAAATTTCTTTTCGCATTGACCAGTGCTTTCGCAAAATCCAGCACAGTATCTTCCTTCATGCTTAAAACAAAAAACGCCAGACGCGCAGCCGTTTTCGGGCCGATTCCGGGCAACTTCATAAAGCTGTCAATCAGCTTGGATATCGGTTCAGGATAATGCATGTATGTTTCCTCCTATATGAAAAGGAAAAGCGCCGCGAGCATGATGGCCTGATGGATATTCCATCAGGCTATGTTCGCTGGCGCCCGGCCTGTCCGTGCTTTTAAGCACTCCTTCAGGACGTTTGATTAAAACATTCCCGGCAGGTTCATTCCTTTAGTAAATTGGCCCATCGTATCGTTTGTTAAATCTTCCGCTTTTTTCAGTGCATCGTTAGTTGCCGCCAGGACAAGGTCCTGAAGCATTTCGATATCTTCCGGATCCACAACTTCCTCTTTAATATTTACTTCTAAAACTTGTTTATGTCCGGATACAACGACAGTCACCATTCCGCCGCCGGCTGTTCCTTCAATTCTTTTTTCGCCAAGCTCTTCCTGTGCCTGTGCCATCTTCTTTTGCATTTTCTGCATTTGCTTCATCATATTTTGCATATTTCCCATTCCACCGCGCATTTTACATACCTCCAGCTAGTTTCTATTCTTTAATTTCAATTAGTTCAGCGCCAAATAACTTGACCGCTTCAGCCACATGAGGCTCTTCCTCATTTCCGCCGAAGCTCCCGCCAGACTCATCTCCGTCACGCTGGCTGCGCAGGAAATCCTCCCTGACACTTTGCCATTGTTCATCCGGAATGCCGACCAGCTGCAATCTCTTTCCTAAAAGTTCAAACAGGACATTCGCCAAAGTATCCAGGAATTTCGCATTATCCATGGCCATCTGACAATGAATTTCATATTTGAATTTTACAATAAGAGCTGTTTCCGATGCGGCTACAGGCTCTGCTTCATTGAGAAGAGCTGCCTGGGAGCGCATCTGGTTTTGAACAAGCAGGTTCAGCATTTCGCCCCAGCGGCTCTTTACAGCCACCAGGTCGTTTTTAGTTGCCTGCTTCAGTACTTCATTCACTTTCCCGACTGGTGCCTGGAATCCTTTGCGTGAACTTCTCTGCGGCTTTTTCTGTACAGCAGGAGCTCCATCGTCTTTCACCGCTATGCCGTTTTTCTTTAATTCAGCAAGCTCGTGCTGAAGCTGTTGGATTTGCTGCATCAGCGGCTTAATGTCTGCAGCCTGTCCTGGTCTCTCCCGCTGTTCAAGCTGGCACAGCTTCACAATCGCCACTTCCAGGAAAATTCGCGGATGGTTGGTCCATCTCATTTCCTGCTGTGCCTTGTTCAGCACTTCAATCAGCTCATAAAGCTCTTCAGGCTCCACTTCCCCGGCAAGCTGCTGGAAGTCCTCATCGAGCATAACTCTTTCCAATGATTCCTCGAGCCTTGGAGCCGCTTTATATAAAAGCATATCCCGGTAATACAGGATAAAGTCCTCTATAAAGCGGGATGGATCTTTCCCCTGAAAAAGGAGCTCCTCCAGAAATTCCAGCCCGGACGCTGCATCCCTGTCTTTAACCGCTCTTGCCAGTTTATTTAAAAACCCCTGCGACACCGCACCTGTTACAGACAGGGCATCTTCAACTGTAACGCGATCCTGGCTGAAGGAGATCGCCTGATCAAGCAGACTGAGCGCATCACGCATACCGCCTTCTGCGGCTCTTGCGATGATCTGCAGTGCCTGCTCCTCATAGGCTGCATCTGTTTCATCCGCAATCAGCTTCATTCTTCCTGTTATCGCCTGAGCCGTAATCCGCTTGAAATCGAATCGCTGGCACCGGGAAATAATCGTCAGAGGAATTTTATGAGGCTCCGTTGTGGCTAAAATAAAAATAACATGCTTAGGCGGCTCTTCAAGCGTTTTTAACAGGGCATTGAAGGCTCCAATTGAAAGCATATGCACCTCATCGACAATGTAAACCTTGTATTTTACAGCGTTCGGGGCATATTTTACTTTGTCCCTGATATCCCTGATTTCTTCTACACCGTTATTGGATGCAGCATCGATTTCAATGACATCAGGAATTGATCCGTCTGTAATCCCTCTGCAGGCCGAACACTCATTGCACGGTTCAGTAACAGGTGCCTTCTCACAGTTAACAGCCTTTGCAAGTATTTTTGCCGCACTCGTTTTACCGGTTCCGCGGGGGCCGGAAAACAAATAGGCGTGTGATATCTTCTCCTGAAGCAGGGCGTTTTGCAAAGTCTTTGTCACATGTTCCTGCCCGACAACATCGATGAACTGCTGCGGGCGCCAAACACGATATAAAGCTTGATAACTCACTGACACGCCCCCTTCCTATGTATAGTCCTTCATCTATTATAACGTATCTAAATTCCTTTTTACAAAACCTAGAGCAAAAAATACAACAAAAAACCCACCCCGCAAAAGGATGAGTTTTAATAACAATATAAA
Source organism: Cytobacillus sp. FSL H8-0458 (assembly GCF_038002165.1). Lineage (NCBI taxonomy): Bacteria > Bacillati > Bacillota > Bacilli > Caryophanales > Bacillaceae > Cytobacillus > Cytobacillus sp. FSL H8-0458. The sequence continues at coordinate 4,171,690 of NZ_JBBOBR010000001.1, forward strand.
CTGCCGTGCACCTTCCGTCGACTGGCGCCCATAGGCGTTACTTAAGCAGTTAGCTCGGCCCAGGCAACCCTGCGGCACATGGGAGCGTCCACTTAATGCTGCTTCCTTCCGGACCTGACATGATTCATGGATTCCCATTGCGCAGGACCCGGGCGTCAACACCACTTACTTAAGGCAGGCCCTACAGGACACCAGCCTCGGGAAGGGATTCAGCCTCGCTAGAGCGGATTGCGAGTACAGGGCACCGCTACCTCCCCGCCTAGCACGGCAAAGTTGATACCATATTTAGGTGCGTCTTTGTCCGACGCATTTATAAGTATACTAACAATCAGGAAAAAAAGCAATGCCTAACCAATGTCAATTCCTGTATCCTGTTCCATCTGCAGCAATTGCCTTCTCTTTTTTTTCTCTTCTTTCTTGCGCTTTCGCAAGTTCCGGAAAAAGCTCGAAAGCATTTCGCCGCATTCTTCTTCCAGCACCCCTGCGACGACTTCACTCTGATGATTGAACCGCTCATCCTGCAATAGGTTCATGAGCGTCCCGGCACAGCCGCCTTTCGGATCCCTGGCTCCATACACCACCTTCTGGATGCGCGACAGAATTATGGATCCCGAACACATCGGGCAGGGCTCCAAAGTTACATATAGGACGGCATTCTCCAGCCGCCAGGTTCCGAGCTTTTTGCACGCCTGATCAATGGCCAAGAGTTCCGCATGCGCGATCGCAGTCTGATTTACTTCTCTCAGGTTGTGGGCCCGGGCAATAATCTCCCCGTCCAGAACAATGACTGCGCCAATTGGAACCTCCTCCAGCCCTTCAGCAAGCTTAGCTTCCTTGATTGCCTCCCGCATATACAATTCATCTTCAGTGAATGATTCCTGAATCAAATATCTTCATTCCTTCTCTTAACATCTGTGTAAAAGCTGCCCCTTTTACGAAAAATACTCTTAAAGGAGCGATTCGATGAAAAATCCGCAAGCCTATAAACCGGCTCTTATCATTATTGACATGATTAACGACTTTCATTTTCACCATGGAAAAATCCTTGCTGAAAAAGCTTTGAATATCATAAAACCCATCAATGAGCTAAAGACCGCATTCCATGAACAGGATCTCCCGGTTATTTACGTGAATGATCATTATAACCTCTGGAAGGCTGATCTCGATACGATTATGAATTATTGCCGCAATCCTGTCAGTGAGCGTATCCTTCATGAAATACACCCGTCGCCGGATGATTATTTTTTAATAAAGCCAAAGCACTCCGCTTTTTATGGCACTGCCCTAAATACTCTCCTGCACCAGCTCGGCGTCAATCTGCTTGTTATGACGGGAATCGCAGGCAATATCTGTGTCCTGTTTTCAGCCAATGACGCTTATATGAGAGAATACCGTCTGCATATACCGCATGACTGCACCGCTTCCAACGATGACCATGATAATGAAAATGCCTTAAAGATGATGAGAAACGTATTAAAAGCCAATATATCTTCCTTCTCTGAAAACAATTATAACATTTCTTCCCTGTTTCCTTCATAAAATGGCAGTAGTGTTTTAAGATGTGTTTTTCAGGGAGGGAGATAGATTGCAGATTCATGTTGTCCAGCAAAACCAGTCTTTGTTCGGCATTGCCCAGGCATATGGAACGACAGTTGAAGATCTCGTTGAAGCAAATGAAGTTCCCAATCCAAATAATCTGGTGATCGGCCAGACACTGGTTATTCCGATAATAGGAAGCTTTTATTGGGTGCAGCCCGGTGACAGCCTTTACTCGATTTCAAGAAGGTTCGGCATTCCTTATCAGCAGCTGGCATCAGTCAATGGCATTTCAGTAAGCCAGCCGCTTCAGGTGGGGTTCCGTCTTTATATCCCGCCCCGCCCGAAAACGAAAGCAGAATTCAATGCCTATGTGGAGCCAAGAGGCAATACAGTCGCCCCTGAACTGGAGGAAAGTGCAAGAGAGGCCGCGCCTTATCTGACCTATCTGGCGCCATTCAGTTTCCAGGCTCTCCGCGATGGTTCTTTGAAGGAGCCGCTTCTGAATGATTTCCCTGCCATAGCGAGAGCCAATAATAATGTACTGATGATGGTGATCACCAATCAGGAAAACGATCAGTTCAGTGACGAACTCGGCAGAATATTGTTAAATGATATGGCGATTCAGAATAAATTCCTGGATAACATTACAGCCACAGCTAAAAAATACGGCTTCAGGGATATTCATTTTGACTTCGAATTTCTGCGCCCGCAGGACCGGGAAGCTTATAACAATTTTCTCAGAAAAGCGAAGGCAAGATTCAGGCAGGAAGGCTGGCTGATTTCCACAGCATTGGCCCCGAAAAAAAGCGCCGAACAGAAAGGGCTCTGGTATGAGGCCCATGATTATAAAGCCCATGGGGAGATTGTAGATTTTGTGGTCATCATGACCTATGAATGGGGCTACAGCGGCGGTCCGGCGATGGCCGTTTCCCCGATCGGGCCCGTGAGACAGGTATTGGAATATGCAATCAGCGAAATGCCATCTTCAAAAATCATGATGGGCCAGAATTTGTATGGCTATGACTGGACGCTCCCGTTTGTTCAGGGCACCACCGCAAAAGCCGTCAGTCCGCAGCAGGCCATACAGATCGCAGCGGAAAATAATGTAGCCATTCAATATGATTACAAAGCACAGGCTCCGTTTGTCAACTACACAGCACCTGACGGGAAAAGACATGAGGTCTGGTTTGAGGATGCCCGCTCCATCCAGGCGAAATTCGACTTAATCAAAGAACTGAAGCTGCGGGGAATGAGCTACTGGAAGCTCGGCCTGTCTTTCCCGCAAAATTGGCTTCTGATTACGGAAAACTTCGATGTGACAAAAAGAGCATGATCACTCAGCAGCTGCCGCTTACAGGCAGCTTTTTTAATTTTCTAATTATATACTCTTATTTTCTTATTTCCAGCTGAAATTCCATATCCCTTCCACTCCATACTGTGATAAAATAAGCTTTGTGTCATTTTTGGAACGTACCTATAAATGGTTTCTATAGATAAATAAGCAATGCAGGAGGACGATCACTATGGGGGGAATACCTTTTATTACAGTAGAGGGACCGATTGGCGTTGGGAAAACATCTCTCGCTAAAGCAATTTCTGAGAAATTTCAGTATGCCTTATTAAAAGAGATTGTTGATGAAAATCCTTTTTTGGGCAAATTCTATGAAAACATTGAAGAATGGAGCTTTCAAACTGAAATGTTTTTCCTCTGCAACCGCTATAAACAGCTGGTTGATATCAATAATCATTACTTAGCTCAAAATAAGCCTGTTGTGGCTGATTATCATATTTTCAAGAATCTAATCTTTGCCCAGCGCACTCTGAATCAGACTGAATATCAGAAGTATTTGAAGATCTACGACATTCTGACAGGTGATATGCCAAAGCCGAATGTCATCATCTATCTTAATGCCAGCCTCGAAACACTGCTCGACCGAATCGAGCTGAGAGGCCGTGAAATTGAAAAGAATATCAGTCCGTTATATCTCGAGCAGCTATCCCTCGATTATGAAACAGCCATGAATGAGTTCGAAAGGCAGCACCCGGATATTCCGGTCATCCGCTTTAATGGAGATCAGCTGGATTTTGTTAAAAATGAAGCAGACTTAATGCATATATTCGATACCTTATCGACATCATTAAAAAAGAGGAGCATACACTTATGAATCTAAGGCAGAAATATGAGATTCCTTCAAACGCCGTCATTACCATTGCCGGAACAGTTGGAGTCGGGAAATCAACAATGACCAATGCGCTTGCGGACGCACTGGGGTTCCGAACCTCTTTCGAAAAGGTTGATACAAACCCTTACCTCGATAAATTCTACGCAGATTTCAACCGCTGGAGCTTTCACCTGCAGGTATACTTCCTGGCTGAACGCTTCAAGGATCAGAAGCGCATTTTCGAATATGGCGGCGGCTTTGTTCAGGACCGCTCCATTTATGAAGACACAGGCATCTTTGCTAAAATGCATTATGAAAAAGGCACGATGTCCAAAGTCGATTATGAAACCTACACCAGTTTATTTGATGCGATGGTGATGACACCATACTTCCCGCACCCTGATTTGCTTATTTACCTGGAAGGCTCGCTTGATGACATTCTTTCACGCATCCAGGAGCGCGGCCGTCCGATGGAGCAGCAGACACCTATTTCCTACTGGGAAGAAATGCACCAGCGCTATGAAAATTGGATCAACAGCTTTAACGCATGCCCGGTTCTGCGCCTGAATATCAATGATTATGACATCATTCAGAATGAGCAATCCATTGAGCCGATTGTGGAGCGCATTTCTTACTTCTTAAGACAAACTCAACTATTGAAAAAATAACCGCCATTATCGGCGGTTTTTTCTTTGAACACACAAAAAAACCGCTGATGCTATCAGCGGTTTTATGTATCTCCAATATTTATGCGCGTGTTAGATGTCAATAAAATGGAGGAGGAAAGGGGATTCGAACCCCTGCGCGGTTTGACCCGCCTGTCGGTTTTCAAGACCGATCCCTTCAGCCGGACTTGGGTATTCCTCCGCATCGACAAGAAATACTATATCATCTCTTTAATAAGATGTCAACATTATTTTGTAAAAAAATTAGAGCGGATAATAAATCCGCTCCGAATTTTCTCATTAAGGCTTAATAACTTCCCGATTGCCCATATATGGACGAAGTACTTCCGGAATAATAACACTTCCGTCAGCCTGCTGATAATTTTCCAGAATGGCTGCCACCGTGCGGCCGATCGCAAGGCCGGATCCATTCAGTGTGTGCACATGCTCCGGCTTGCCTTTTGCCTCGCGGCGGAAGCGGATATTTGCACGTCTTGCCTGGAATCCTTCGAAGTTACTGCAAGAAGAGATTTCTCTGTACGTGTTATAGCTTGGGATCCAAACCTCGATATCGTATTTCTTCGCAGCTGTGAATCCAAGATCGCCTGTGCACATGCTCATCACACGGTATGGCAGGCCAAGCAGCTGAAGGACTTTTTCTGCGTGGCCAGTCAGCTTTTCAAGCTCGTCATAAGACTCTTCAGGCTTCACAAACTTCACAAGCTCTACCTTATTGAATTGATGCTGGCGGATCAGCCCGCGAGTATCACGGCCGGCAGACCCTGCTTCAGAACGGAAGCATGCACTGAAGGCTGCATAGTTAATCGGAAGCTCATCTGCATTCAGAATTTCTTCTCTGTGCATATTGGTGACAGGCACCTCGGCAGTTGGGATCAGGAAGTAATCCTCGCTTTCAATCAGGAAAGCATCTTCTTCAAATTTCGGAAGCTGTCCTGTTCCTGTCATGCTTGCACGGTTGACCATGTACGGAGGAAGAACTTCCTTATAGCCATGCTCGTCTGTGTGCAAATCAAGCATGAAGTTGAAAAGCGCACGCTCAAGGCGGGCTCCAAGGCCCTTGTAGAATACAAAGCGGCTGCCTGTTACTTTGCTGGCACGCTCGAAATCAAGCAGGTCAAGATCTGTTGCTACATCCCAGTGCGGCTTTGGTTCGAAATCAAATTCACGGACATCTCCCCATTTGCGGATTTCCACATTATCGTCTTCTGTTTCACCGACAGGCACGCTTTCATGGGGAATGTTTGGGATGCTCAGCAGCAACTGGTCCAATTCTTCCTCGACCGTACGGAGCTCCTCATCCAATGCTTTAATTTTGTCGCCGACTTCTCTCATTTCTGCGATTAAATGGTCTGCATCCTGCTTTTCGCGCTTCAAAGCTGCAACCTGCTGTGATACTTCATTCCTTTTGCTCTTCAGCTGTTCTGCTTCTACAATCAATTCACGTCTCTTTACATCCAGATCCTCGAATTTCCCCAGATCTGTTAAATCCTCGCCGCGGTGCTGAAGCTTGTTTTTCACTTCTTCAAAATTAGCTCTCAAAAATTTAATGTCCAGCATTTTTTTATTCCCTCCTGAAAAATAATTTAGAACACAAAAAACTCCCGTCCCCAAAAAAGGGACGAGAGTTACCCGCGTTGCCACCCTAGTTGAAAGCATAAGCTTTCCACCTTAAATCCATAACGGTTTTAACCGAAAGCATTTACTTTCCCGGACCATACCGGGTGTTCCATGCTTTGCTCGAGGATGGATTCACAGGGTTTATTCACCGGTTCGCACCAGCCACCGGCTCTCTACAGAACAAAGTTCCTGTTACTAGTTCCTCTCATTGCTTTTAAGCTATAAGAATTTTGTAATTCATAATGTACTACAATTATGGTCCATTTGCAACCAAAATATTCAAATTGCTAATTGCTTGGACTCTTTAATCATTTCAACGAAATAGCCTGTCAGGCGATGGTCATCCGTCAGTTCCGGATGGAAAGAGCATCCGAGGAATCTGCCTTCACGCGCAGCCACAATCCGGCCATTGTGCTTGGCGAGGATTTCAACATTCTCCCCCGCCTCGACAATATGCGGCGCACGAATAAAGACTGCCGCAAAGTCTTCTGCCACTCCGGCGATATCAAGATCAGCCTCAAAGCTTTCGCGCTGGCGGCCGAATGAATTTCTTTCCACCCGGACATCCATCACACCAATATGAGGCTCATCATAGCCAATAATATGGTTTGCAAGGAGAATCAGCCCGGCACATGTCCCGAACATCGGCTTTCCTGACTGGGCAAACTCCTTAAGGCTGTCCATAAAATCATACTTATCAATGAGGCGTCTCATGGTCGTGCTCTCGCCGCCAGGCAGGATCAGCCCGTCCACCTCATCAAGCTGTTCTTTGCGTTTGATGACCACAGCTTCGGCGCCGCATGCTTCTACAGATAGAACATGCTCTCTGACCGCACCCTGCAGCCCTAATACTCCAACCTTTATCATGTTCAATTCTCCTTACCAGCCGCGCTCCTGCATACGAGCTTCAGGAGCCAATGAAGAAATTTCGATTCCCTTCATCGGTGTGCCAAGTTCTTTTGAAAGTTCAGCAATTAATTTATAGTCCTGATAATGTGTAGTTGCTTCCACAATGGCACGTGCAAATTTCGCAGGGTTTTCAGATTTGAAGATACCTGATCCTACGAACACACCGTCAGCACCAAGCTCCATCATTAGAGCTGCATCTGCAGGTGTTGCAACGCCGCCTGCTGCGAAGTTTACGACTGGAAGGCGTCCAAGGCTCTTGATTTCCAAAAGAAGCTCATATGGCGCTCCCAGAAGCTTAGCTTCTGTCATTAACTCATCTTCATTCATGCCGACAACCTTGCGCACCTGTGCATTCACCTTTCGGATATGGCGCACAGCTTCAACGATGTTTCCAGTTCCAGGCTCACCCTTTGTGCGAAGCATGGAAGCACCTTCGCCAATTCGGCGTGCTGCTTCGCCTAAATCACGGCATCCGCAAACGAATGGAACAGTGTAGTCTCTTTTATTCAAATGGTATTCTTCATCAGCAGGAGTTAAAACTTCACTCTCATCTATGTAATCGACACCCATCGCTTCAAGCAAACGAGCTTCTACAATATGGCCGATACGTGCTTTTGCCATTACCGGGATTGAAACTGCACCCATTACTTCTTCCATAATACGCGGATCTGCCATACGTGCTACACCGCCGGCTGCACGGATATCAGAAGGAACACGCTCAAGTGCCATAACTGCTACTGCACCAGCTTCTTCTGCGATTTTTGCCTGCTCAGCATTAACGACGTCCATAATAACGCCGCCTTTTTGCATTTCTGCCATTCCCCGTTTAACACGATCTGTACCTGTCTTCATGTTTATCCCCCTTCGTAAATACCATCTGCTCTGGATGGGTTAAATATTATGATAAAAATAACTTTTCAAAAAAAGGAAAATAGATTACTTTACTCGGAATTTTTCCCTATTGAAAATATGCAATGAAAAAGGGCTCCTGTCAAGACAGGAAAGCCCTTTTTCTTAAAACCAACCTTTTACAGTTGAGGAAACACTTCCCCATAGGTCACCGAAGAAACCGCCGATGCTGCGCATAGTCAGCACGAACCAGTTTGCTTTTTCAACACTTTCAGCGGCTACAACATCCACCTGGATATTGCCTTTGCCCTTATCAGATAGGAATTCAAGCTTCCCGTCCTCTTTGGACTCGATCGTTAAGTAGCCGACCTTTTCTCCCTTTTTAATAGGAGCAGTCAATTCACCATTTTCATTTAATTTCTTTTTATCCAGAACAAGAACGGGCTTAAAGTTTTCCTTTTCCCCATTTCTCATCACCATTTCGATGGCATCTTTAGAAGAAATCTTCACTTTATCTTCTTTCCCTTTTGTAACAGGCACTGTTTTCTGGCCTTTCACCTGATATTTGGCAGGAACGATTTCTTCTTTCGTGAAGTTGGTGAAACCGAAATCGAACATTTTCTTGGTTTCATCGAATCTGGATTTATAAGTAGCCTGGCCATTCGCTCCTTTAGCATTCATGACAACGCTGATGTAGCGGTTGCCATCTCTCAGAGCAGTTCCTGTGAAGCAGTATCCGGCAAAGTCAGTTGTACCTGTTTTAAGGCCATCTGCGCCTTCATAGCCATATACCAGCTCAGGAAGCATCCAGTTCCAGTTTTCCATTTTAATTTCATCATCTGTACCCTCTCTGAAGGTCTTTCTAGGGGTACTTGCCGTTTCCAGCACTTCCGGGAACCGGTTAATCAATTCTTTAGCCAGAATAGCTGTATCTCTTGCTGACATTACATTTTCTTCTTCAGGGCCGCCTGCAGGAGGGGATCCCTTTAAATCGCGGTTATTCAGACCGCTGGAATTAACAAATTTATAGTCTTTCAGCCCAAGCTCTGCCGCTTTTTCGTTCATCATTTTAACAAAGTTGGTTTCTGAACCGGCAATCGTTTCTGCAATCGCAATCGTTGCACCATTCGCAGAGTAGATAGCCATAGCTTCATACAATTCACGAATATTGTATTTGCCGTCTCTTCTTAACGGGACATTCGATAAGGCACGGTCCTGTGAAACTTTCCATACATATTCACTTACTGCGTATTCCTGATCCCACTTCACTTTGCCTTTTTCAACGGCTTCAAGAAGCAGGTATTCTGTCATCATTTTCGTCATACTGGCAATACCCAGTACTTTATCCGCATTTTTTTGATATAAAATCTTTCCGGTCTCTGCATCTACTAAAATAGCAGCATCGGCATTGATATTTAAAATATCTTCCGCATGTGCTTTATGTATACCAGGTAAAAGACCTAATATCATGACCAAGGCAAGGAATCCAGCGATAAACTTACGGTACAATGTTTTCTTCAATTTTACTGCCCTCCAACGTTTTAATACACTTTTGTTATTTTATCATAACTCTGATTCAAAGAATAGATAGAGTAATTACCTATTCCTGCCTCCAATGTGGCATGATTGGCCCATTTGCTTGCACTGATATTTTCCTAGTATCCATTTTCGGGCATAAAAATAAGCAGAAGAGGTTTCCCTCTTCTGCTTTTATTTTTGGCTCTATTCGTATAAATTGCTGTTTTTCGCCAACAATGTAGTCCGTTGATTTCCGCTCCAGGCTGCTTAGCGAACCGCGGGGCGTGCGGTGAGCCTCCTCGACGCTGCGCTTCTGCGGGGTCTCACCTGTCAGCTACTCCCGCAGGACTTTGAATATGCTTCCTTGAGTAAACACCGCACGAAGAAAATGAGAATGCATTTTCGAGGATCTCTCACCTTCCTCTCCAATCAACTCAGTAAATAAAATACAAAAAGCAAGTCTTGCGAAAACAGTCTTATTTTAATGGATTATAGCGAGTAGTTTGGCGCCTCTTTTGTGATCTGCACATCATGCGGATGGCTTTCTCTCAGGCCTGCACCAGTCATTTTAATGAATTGGGCATTTTCGCGAAGCTCGTGAAGATCTTTTGTTCCGCAATAGCCCATTCCGGAACGGATACCGCCGACAAGCTGGTAAATGGTATCGGATAAAGGCCCTTTATAAGCAATGCGCCCTTCGATTCCCTCTGGAACGAACTTTTTATTATCTTCCTGGAAGTATCGGTCTTTTGAGCCTTTTTCCATGGCTGCAACAGAACCCATTCCTCTGTATACCTTGAAGCGGCGTCCCTGGAAAATTTCCGTTTCGCCCGGGCTTTCAGAAACACCGGCAAGAAGGCTGCCAAGCATAACAGCATGTCCTCCTGCTGCCAATGCTTTCACAATATCCCCTGAATATTTGATTCCGCCATCAGCAATAATGGACTTGCCATGCTTGCGTGCTTCAGTTGCACAATCATAAACCGCTGTGATCTGTGGTACCCCTACACCTGCAACAACGCGTGTTGTACAAATCGATCCAGGTCCGATTCCCACTTTTACAATATCAGCACCTGCTTCAATCAAATCCTTTGTCGCTTCCCCGGTTGCAACGTTTCCGGCAATAATGGCCAGATCCGGATAAGTATTCCTGATTTCGCGTACGGTATCAAGCACGCCTTTTGAATGTCCATGTGCTGTATCCACTACGATGACATCCACATGTGATTTCACAAGCATTTCAACACGCTTCATCGTGTCGCCGGTTACGCCAACCGCTGCACCAGCCAGCAGGCGTCCGCGCTCATCCTTTGCCGAGTTAGGAAACTCAATGACTTTTTCAATATCTTTAATGGTGATTAACCCTTTTAAAACACCTTCATCATCTACCAGCGGCAATTTTTCAATTTTATGCCTCTGAAGAATCTTCTCTGCTTCATCCAATGTGGTTCCCACCGGAGCCGTTACAAGGTTTTCCTTTGTCATCACATCAGAAATTTTTATCGAAAAGTCCTGAATGAATCGGAGGTCACGGTTTGTCAGAATGCCAACAAGCTTCAGTTCCTCAGTATTGTTGACGATAGGCACACCGGAAATCCGGTATTTGCCCATTAGATGTTCTGCGTCAAATACCTGCTGTTCTGGAGTGAGAAAGAATGGGTCCGTAATAACGCCGCTTTCTGAACGTTTTACTTTATCCACCTGATCAGCCTGCTGTTCTATGGACATATTTTTATGGATAACTCCCAAACCGCCCTGGCGCGCCATAGCGATCGCCATTTCTGCTTCAGTTACCGTATCCATTCCGGCACTGATCACTGGAATGTTGAGTGCAATCTTTTCTGTCAAATTAACTTTGAGGCTGACATCACGAGGAAGCACCTCTGATTTCGATGGAACCAGTAAAACATCATCAAAAGTTAAACCTTCTTTAGCAAACTTAGTTTCCCACATCTTTTTTGACCTCCTGGACTCGAAAATATTATTAGTAGGTTATCAATTGGACAAAATACTGTCAAGGACGGATTAATATGTTGGATTTTTCAAAAGATTCGGAGGACTCACAGTGATACATCCATTTGATTGTAAAAGCTCCTTTTTATACTTTTTTTCTGCGAACACGTCACAGGAATTTTTAAAGAAATGCTACCAAAAGCAAAACCTGGATCAGGCTGAACAAAAGAGCTATGAAAACAGTTACCCTTTTATATACTATCTAGAACACGGGCAAGTATACTATGAGCAGGCAGAGAAGGCACCATTGGTCATCAAGCCGATTCTCTTTTTTTATGGACTTGTTCACCTTGTGAAGGCTTGCATACTGACTGTGGATCCTAATTATCCGGAGACTACTTCTGTTTTGGCACACGGGGTATCTGCCCGGAAAAGAAAAAAGCAGCAATATAATTTTTTTCAGGATGAAGTGAAATTTCAAAAAAGCGGGCTTTTCCCTTATATGGGAGAAAAATTGTTTCACATGAAACATTTGGAAGGCGAAAAAACAACGATGGGAGAGTTATTTGGCCAGATTCCGGAGCTTAATGATTTGTACAGCCAGACAGAGGGCCGTACCACATTTCTCGAAGCAGAGCTGGATAAAGAAATATTCATATTGCCCAAGGTTATCCTTGATCGCTTTCATATGACCGAATCCCGTTTTGTGGAATATCTGCAGTCAAAGTCAGGCTTTAATATAAGCTTTCAGGAATCAGAGGAGTCAGCATTGAAATTCAAGATGGAAAATTTGAATACATATAATTTCAAGCCCTTACGATATAGTCCGGATGCTGGAAAATTCTTCTTCCCCCTGGCCAAAGATGAATTGATTGATTTCCCTGAACTTCTTATTCATTATCTGCTGCTGTATAACTTAAGCATGATTGCCCGCTACGAAACAGAATGGTGGAGCGAACTGATCAAAATGATGCCGAATAAAGATTATCCTTTTATTCAAACGTTTCTTCAAATTACGGCTGCAAAGGGGCCGTATTTGATTTATCAGTATTTGGCTGATAAGAAGCAGTAAGGTTATTGGTGGATTTATGCTGTCATCTTAACTCTTGTATGTGCAGTATTAGTTGTTTTGATTTTGGCGTCAGTAAGAGCCCGAGTGCGGGGATGTTTGAATCAGGTGGCTGCTGTTTTTCCAGGGAAGGAACATCATTGGCGGTTTATCTAATAGGTATGGGATGTTATCGAGCATGTTTTGGGTTTTATCTAACAGGATTTTTGATTTATCTAGCATGTTTGGTGTTTATCTTACATTTGGCACAAATCTTCTTTACGGAGAACGAAATCAACTATTGAAACAGAGGACGAAATGAGGCATGCGCATATAATTTGATTCTGGCGCAGAAATGGAGAAGTGATGCATATATGGGCCAAAGTGAAGAATAACCTGAAAAAGTGGCGCATATGTTGGCCGAAGTGAAGAATAACCTGAAAAAGTGCCGCATATGTTGGCCGAAGTGATGCATATCTGCATTTTTCTATAAAAAGAAGAGTTCAGCTAAGATGTGATGATTCAGATACCTATCATTCCACACAAAAAAGAGCACCCAACAGGTGCTCTTTCATTTGCCCGGCAGCGTCCTACTCTCACAGGGGGACAGCCCCCAACTACCATCGGCGCTGAGAAGCTTAACTTCCGTGTTCGGTATGGGAACGGGTGTGACCTTCTCGCTATCGCCACCGGACTATTTGGTTGAAGAAACTTCGTTCCCTCAAAACTAGATAATGTATGAAGAAGCATTTGCCGAGTAATTACCAATATGACTTGGTTAAGTCCTCGATCGATTAGTATCAGTCAGCTCCACATGTCGCCACGCTTCCACCTCTGACCTATCAACCTGATCATCTTTCAGGGATCTTACTAGCTTGACGCTATGGGAAATCTCATCTCGAGGGGGGCTTCATGCTTAGATGCTTTCAGCACTTATCCCTTCCGCACATAGCTACCCAGCGATGCCTTTGGCAAGACAACTGGTACACCAGCGGTGCGTCCATCCCGGTCCTCTCGTACTAAGGACAGCTCCTCTCAAATTTCCTGCGCCCACGACGGATAGGGACCGAACTGTCTCACGACGTTCTGAACCCAGCTCGCGTACCGCTTTAATGGGCGAACAGCCCAACCCTTGGGACCGACTACAGCCCCAGGATGCGATGAGCCGACATCGAGGTGCCAAACCTCCCCGTCGATGTGGACTCTTGGGGGAGATAAGCCTGTTATCCCCGGGGTAGCTTTTATCCGTTGAGCGATGGCCCTTCCATGCGGAACCACCGGATCACTAAGCCCGACTTTCGTCCCTGCTCGACTTGTAGGTCTCGCAGTCAAGCTCCCTTGTGCCTTTACACTCTGCGAATGATTTCCAACCATTCTGAGGGAACCTTTGGGCGCCTCCGTTACTTTTTAGGAGGCGACCGCCCCAGTCAAACTGCCCACCTGACACTGTCTCCCGCCCCGATCAGGGGCGCGGGTTAGAATTTCAATACAGCCAGGGTAGTATCCCACCGACGCCTCCACCGAAGCTGGCGCTCCGGCTTCTCAGGCTCCTACCTATCCTGTACAAGCTGTACCAAAATTCAATATCAGGCTACAGTAAAGCTCCACGGGGTCTTTCCGTCCTGTCGCGGGTAACCTGCATCTTCACAGGTACTATAATTTCACCGAGTCTCTCGTTGAGACAGTGCCCAGATCGTTACGCCTTTCGTGCGGGTCGGAACTTACCCGACAAGGAATTTCGCTACCTTAGGACCGTTATAGTTACGGCCGCCGTTTACTGGGGCTTCGATTCAAAGCTTCGCTTGCGCTAACCTCTCCTCTTAACCTTCCAGCACCGGGCAGGCGTCAGCCCCTATACTTCGCCTTGCGGCTTCGCAGAGACCTGTGTTTTTGCTAAACAGTCGCCTGGGCCTATTCACTGCGGCTCATCAGGGCTATTCACCCTAATGAGCACCCCTTCTCCCGAAGTTACGGGGTCATTTTGCCGAGTTCCTTAACGAGAGTTCTCTCGCTCACCTTAGGATTCTCTCCTCGCCTACCTGTGTCGGTTTGCGGTACGGGCACCTTTTCCCTCGCTAGAGGCTTTTCTTGGCAGTGTGGAATCAGGAACTTCGGTACTAAATTTCCCTCGCCGTCACAGCTCAGCCTGTGTGGTAACGGGATTTGCCTCGTTACCGGCCTAACTGCTTGGACGCGCTAATCCAGCAGCGCGCTTACCCTATCCTCCTGCGTCCCCCCATTGCTCAAACGGTAAAGAGGTGGTACAGGAATATCAACCTGTTGTCCATCGCCTACGCTTTTCAGCCTCGGCTTAGGTCCCGACTAACCCTGAGCGGACGAGCCTTCCTCAGGAAACCTTAGGCATTCGGTGGATGGGATTCTCACCCATCTTTCGCTACTCATACCGGCATTCTCACTTCTAAGCGCTCCACCAGTCCTTGCGGTCTGGCTTCAACGCCCTTAGAACGCTCTCCTACCACTGACATCGGAAGATGTCAATCCACAGCTTCGGTGATACGTTTAGCCCCGGTACATTTTCGGCGCGGAGTCACTCGACCAGTGAGCTATTACGCACTCTTTAAATGGTGGCTGCTTCTAAGCCAACATCCTGGTTGTCTAAGCAACTCCACATCCTTTTCCACTTAACGTATACTTTGGGACCTTAGCTGGTGGTCTGGGCTGTTTCCCTCTTGACTACGGATCTTATCACTCGCAGTCTGACTCCCATGGATAAGTCTTTGGCATTCGGAGTTTGTCTGAATTCGGTAACCCGATGGGGGCCCCTAGTCCAAACAGTGCTCTACCTCCAAGACTCTTACTACATGAGGCTAGCCCTAAAGCTATTTCGGAGAGAACCAGCTATCTCCAGGTTCGATTGGAATTTCTCCGCTACCCACACCTCATCCCCGCACTTTTCAACGTGCGTGGGTTCGGGCCTCCATCCAGTGTTACCTGGACTTCACCCTGGACATGGGTAGATCACCTGGTTTCGGGTCTACGACCACATACTCATTCGCCCTATTCAGACTCGCTTTCGCTGCGGCTCCGTCTTATCAACTTAACCTCGCATGTAATCGTAACTCGCCGGTTCATTCTACAAAAGGCACGCTATCACCCATTAACGGGCTCTAACTACTTGTAGGCACACGGTTTCAGGATCTCTTTCACTCCCCTTCCGGGGTGCTTTTCACCTTTCCCTCACGGTACTGGTTCACTATCGGTCACTAGGGAGTATTTAGCCTTGGGAGATGGTCCTCCCTGCTTCCGACGGGATTTCTCGTGTCCCGCCGTACTCAGGATCCACTCTGGAGGGAACGAAGTTTCAACTACAGGGCTTTTACCTTCTCTGGCCGGCCTTTCCAGACCTGTTCATTTACCTCGTTCCTTTGTAACTCCGTGTAGAGTGTCCTACAACCCCAGGAGGCAAGCCTCCTGGTTTGGGCTAATCCCGTTTCGCTCGCCGCTACTCAGGGAATCGCGTTTGCTTTCTCTTCCTCCGGGTACTTAGATGTTTCAGTTCCCCGGGTCTG